>JADJSV010000004.1 GCA_016711505.1 Bacteroidota bacterium
GATAAAAGATATTGTACATTGGACTTCCAAACTAATCAAAAAAGGCGGTAATAATGACCTTCAGAATGAACATCTTTGTTAAAATGCGGGGATTTAGCTGTAGATCAAGGATTCCAAGTGTTCGGCGGATGAGTTCGAAATTAGCAATTGGTTTAAGGATGAGTTTTTTGAAACGAAGAAGATTGTATATATAACTTCCTGATTGCCAATTTAATGGCCAAAATAAAACATCAAGATCGGGGAGTCTTCTTAGCACAAGAGCATTAAGGTGAAATGTCATCTAGTCCGTGTTCTTGAAGCATTTTTTAGTGATCTTAGTGTTGAAAATTTTATTGATATTTTGATTGAAAAATAATCCAATTGTTTGGTGCATATAAAATAAATCCTACCTTAAGCCGCCCTGTTTTTAGGAGTAAATACTGAATAATATGAAAAGGACATTCCAACCTCTTGATCCGAAGAAGAAAAAAAAATAAACATGGTTTCCGTGTCCGCATGGCTTGAACGATGCCGGCTCTTGTGGTCAGCATCGTTTTTTTTTCTGCGGTTTTTCTGCGTATTCTGCGCAATTCTGCGGGAAATAATAAGCGTGATTTCTTTCCCGCAGAATTGCGCAGAATACGCAGAAAAACCGCAGATTTTAAATCCGTATTTATACTTCAATATTTGATCAACTCCGCAATCGCAGCCAGATTTTTCAGAGATCAACTGATGCCCCGTCGGCAAAACATGCACAGTACAATTTTTCCTAAACCCGATTTGAATTTTTGTCCTGGCGAGGGCGCATTAAAACATCATGCTTTCCGAAGAAGAGATCGACCTTTGTGTTGTTTGCAATAATGATCTTCTTCACTTCTGAAAGATCAGGAATTATATAACGATAGATCATCCAGCCATTGTAAACTTTATCCCGACGCAATTGATTCTCTAATGAATATTTCAAAAACCGGATCTTCTTTTCATCAAGTAATTTTATTTTCTTTAATCCATTTCCAAATGCGATCAAACGATGCGGATCTTTTGATCACTCTTTCAAAAAGCTTTTGCCGAAATAATTTCTTGTCAAACGATACATCGTTGTCGGTTTCAACCTGTCGGGTGCAAAGTAAGATCAAACGATCAACGTTCTTTGACACGAACTGATAAAGGTAAGCGCCACTCTTCCACCCAGACTGAATCCCATAACATCATATTTCTCTGCGGGGAATTTGTCCATTAACATTTTGTGAATGTCTTTGAATTGCTCAACGTCTATTCCGGTCTCAACCGATTTCACGGAAGCTTTGCTGACCCATGAAAAACAAATTCACAGAAACTAGCGTGTGCAGTCCGGAAGTTCATTACTTAGTGGCTCGAATTCAGTGGCTTTCCTATTGGTCAAATCCATGGAATATGATCATTTTCTTCTGACCATTTCCATAGGTGTGAAAATCTCCCAATATCTTAACTTCAAGTTGGATTTCTGTACGCACGGGAAATGCACTAGTCCTTTTTTGCACTCAAATTTGTTTCCCAGAATTGGGGCAGAATACGCAGAAAAACCGCAGAAAATTTTACATCGCAGATGGTGAGCCATCAACCCGAAATCCGAAATCCGATAAGCCGTTCATTATTATTTCAACTAATTGTCAATATGTAACATTCTCTCGACAAAAAACAAACAAAACCCGTACTTTTGCCTGACTTTTTTCGCCCAAAAGCAGGGAAGTCTCTAACCTTCTAACATTCAGTTATGCCAAGAGATAATTCCATCAAATCTATACTCATTATTGGAAGTGGTCCTATCATCATCGGACAAGCCTGCGAATTCGATTATGCGGGGTCTCAGGCTTCGCGCTCGCTGCGTGAAGAAGGCATTGAAGTGACTCTCATCAATTCCAATCCGGCTACGATCATGACGGATAAGGTCACAGCTGACAATGTTTACCTGAAGCCGCTGACAACATCAAATGCTGAAATCATTGAAGCAATCCTGGAAGAACATGGAAAGATTGATGCCGTGTTGCCGACAATGGGGTGGACAAACTGCTCTTGAATCTAGCTATCGATTGAGAAGTCAGGCATCTGGGAAAAAGTATGGTGAAGATGATTGGTGTCGACATCGATGCAATCAATACGACGGAAGACCGTGAGAAGTTCCGCCTAAGAATGCTGCAACGGGTGCAGGAGTTTGTAAAGGCAGAACAGCAAGTTCATTCCTCGAAGGGAAAGAAATTGCACAGGAAATTGGGTTTCCATTGGTGATTCGTCCTTCATTTACTGCGGTGGTTCAGGTGGAGGATTTGTTTACAAGAAAGAAGATTTTGATCAGCATCTGAATCGGGGACTACATGCTTCGCCATGCATGAAGTGCTGGTCGAGCAATTGATTTTCGGATGGAAAGAATTTGAACTGGAATTGCTGCGCGATACCGCGAGAATGTCATCATCATTTTGTTCCATCGAAAATTTCGACCCGATGGGAATTCATACAGGTGATTCTATTACGGTTGCACCTGCAATGACCCTCACTGATGTTACTTATCAGAAAATGCGCGACCTTGCCATCAAATGCATGAATGGAATCGGGCATTTCGCAGGTGGTTGTAACATTCAGTTTGCAGTGAATCCGAAGAATGAAAAGACATATCGTAATCGAGATCAATCCTCGTGTATCTCATCTGCTGCTCGCATCGAAAAGCAACCGGATATCCAATCGCGAAGATCGCTGCCAAACTTGCTATCGGATATAACCTTGATGAATTAAAAATCAGATTACAAAAATACTTCAGCATTCTTTGAACCGACCCTTGATTATGTGATCGTAAAAGTGCCGCGCTGGAATTTCGATAAGTTCAAAGGCACTGATCGCCACCTCGGCCGAAAAATGAAATCAGTCGGTGAAGCGATGGGTATCGGAAGAAGTTTCCAGGAAGCATTGCAGAAAGCTTGTCAGAGTCTGGAGATAAGAAGAAATGGGACTGGGCGCTGACGGCAGAGAGATCCGTGAGCAGGATGAAATCCTCGATAGCTTGGAACGACCAAGATGGAATCGGTTGTTTCATATACGATGCTTTCAAACTTGGAATTGGTTTTTCCACCATTCAAAAGCTGACAAAAATCGATCCATGGTTCCTAAGGCAAAATCGAAGAGCTGATTCAGCTGGAAAGAAATTGAAAAATATACTGTAGCAAAAATTCCGCGTGAGCTGTTGATGGAAGCGAAGAAAAAGAGGTTATGCTGACAGTCAAGTTCACCTTTTTGAGATGCTAAGGAAAGTGAGGTTTTTAAAAGGCGGCATGAGCTAGGCATTCAACGTGTTCTGGAAACTGGTTGATACATGCGCTGCTGAATTTGAAGCAAAGACTCCTTACTACTATTCTACATTTGATGAAGAGAATGAAAGTGTCAGCTCTGATAAAAAGAAAGTGATCATTCTTGGTTCCGGTCCGAATCGTATCGGACAAGGAATTGAATTTGATTATAGTTGTGTGCATGGTGTTTTAGCTGCAAAAGAATGCGGCTATGAAACGATCATGATCAATTGTAATCCGGAAACTGTTTCGACAGATTTTGATATTGCCGACAAACTATATTTCGAACCCGTTTTCTGGGAACACATCTATGAGATCATTGAACATGAAAAACCGTACGGTGTTATTGTTCAGTTGGGCGGACAAACTGCTTTGAAACTTGCAGAGAAGTTAAATAAGTATGGAATTAAAATTATAGGTACAAGTTACGAATCACTTGACCTTGCAGAAGACCGAGGAAGATTCTCAAATTTGCTGAAAGAACTTGAAATTCCTTATCCAAAGTTTGCTGTTGTTGAAAATGCAGATCAGAGTGTAGAGCTGTCAAAGGATTTAGGATTTCCATTGCTCGTTCGTCCATCATATGTGTTAGGCGGACAAAGCATGAAGATCGTGATCAATGAAGAAGAACTGAAAGCATGTGGTTCAAATTTCCATGACATTCCCGGCAACAAAATTCTTCTCGATCATTTTCTTGGAAAGTGCAATAGAAGCGGAGGCTGATGCCATCTGCGATGGAGAAAATTCTTACATCATCGGAATGATGGAGCATATCGAACCTGCAGGAATTCACAGTGGTGATAGTAATGCAGTTTTACCACCATTCGATCTGAGCGATGGAGTTATAAAACAAATTGAAGACATCACACATAAAATTGCAAAGGCAATGAAAGTGATCGGTTCTTGATCAATATTCAGTTTGCCATCAAGGGAGAAAAATCGTATATGTGATCGAAGCCAATCCGCGCGCATCACGGACAGTTCCTTTCATTGCAAAGGCATACGATGAACCATATGTTAACTATGCGACAAAAGTTATGCTCGGTGAAAACAAAGTAACAGACTTTAAATTCAATCCTACGAAAGTTGGTTATGCAATAAAAGTCCCGGTATTCTCATTCGACAAATTCCTCGATGTAAATAAAGAACTCGGTCCGGAAATGAAATCGACCGGTGAAGCCATCTATTTCATTGATGATTTGAATGATGAATTTTTCCAGAAGATCTATTCAGAAAGAAATTTATATCTCTCAAGATAATTATAAAGAGTCATGCTAAAGTTTATTTTAATAGTCATTGTTTTAATGTTGCTTTTCAGAGCACTCAGAAAATTTATTTTCTTCAAGTTTATAGTCGCTTTCAATCAGGCAGCACAGGATTTTTAAGAACGTCAGGAAGCCCAGGACCGCCAACGTAAAGAAGAAGGTCGTGTGGATGTCTTCACAAGCTCGCATTAATCCGAATGATAAGTTTGATGATTATGGAGGAAGTGAAATAGAGGTTTCAGGTTTTCAAGTTTCAGGTTTCAGGTTTACAGTAGTGCTGGGGTGTAGTCTCCGGACTACACCCAGCACTAGAAACTTGGAACCTGAAACCCAGCTAACTTTAACCCTTTTCTTGAAGTTGTTGCCCCTTTCTAATACCTGATAATTTCCTATATGCTTCAAATTTTAAGGAAAATCCATGAAAAAATACCTGCCACACGTTGTTACAATATTGGCTTATTGTCATCACTTTTCTATACTTCGCTCCGCTTTTGGGAGGTAAAGAACTCAAAAAGTCGGATATAGCCAACTGGCAGGGGATGTCGAAAGAGATCACTGACTTTCAGGAAAAAACCGGAGAATTTACTTACTGGACCAATTCAATGTTTGGCGGAATGCCGGGATATCAGATGTCCGCTGTCTATCCTTATATGATCGTGAAGTACATCGATAAGATAACATTGGGATTGCCGACTCCGGCAAATTATCTGTTTCTCTGTTAATGGCAGGATTTTACTTTCTGTTTGACACTTGGAGTTGATAGAAGGGGTTGCAATAATGGAGCGATTGGTTTGCTCTCTCGCCCTACTTTTTAATTTCATAGGTACAGGATATAATTCCAAGCGGATGCAAGAGGATGCATGGCTCCTGTCATTGCCGGAATCATTATGAGCATCGAGGGCGGATCTTACTCGGCGCTTCCTTACCGGTTTAGTGTTGGCATTTCAGAACTTTATGCAAATCACTTGCAGATCATATTATCTGATGATGATCACTGTCCTTTTAGGTGGTGTATTTTTGTATGAAGCAATAATTGGAAAAAAGCTGGCAGATATTTAAGTAAAAGCATCTGCATTATTGATTGTCGTTGCAGGATTAGCAGTCGCATCGAAATATTACAAATCTCTTATTACTCAGGAATACGGTGAACATTCAACACGCGGACCTGCAGAACTGACTGCAGATAAAGCAAACTTAACATCAGGACTTGACCGTGATTAGAACACTGACTGGAGTTAAGGGATAGGCGAGACGTTTACGTTTTTGATCCCGGATTTCAAGGGTGGAGCAAGTGAAGCTATTCAGACAAATAATAAAGATGTTTTAAAAGCGTAGATTTAAACTATCGTCATTATGTGATGGTTTGGTTCTTACTTCGGAGATCAACCTTTACAGGTGGCCATTATATATTGGAGCAATTTTAGTTATGCTTTTTGTAGGCGGTCTTCCCAATCTATTCAAGGCCCATTGAAGTGGTGGATCTTGATTTCAACAACCTTGTCAATTTTCTTAGGATGGGGAAAATATTTCATGTCATTCACAAATTTTTTCCTCGATAATGTACCGGGTTGCGATAAGTTTCGTGAAGAACAACTACTTTGGTTATTGCAGAATTTACAATTCCATTGATGGCTTTACTAGTAATAGACAAGCTTGTGAGATGAGGAACTTTTTTTGCGACCTACCGCAAAAACTTTTGATGGAATGGGTGTGGTGATTGGATTTGTTTTACTTGTAAAACTTTCTCCCGGGAACTTTACGCGACTTTATACGGACAGGAGAACATGAGCAAGTATCTGCATCGGTAAAAGGTCAGCAAAACGCCTCTCAGATCGTCGATGAATTCTTTTGCTGCAGTTTCAACGCCCGTGAAGAGATCGTTAAGCAGATGCCGGAAGAAGTCGATATTACTGATACTTTCAGGTGCATTGATCTATGGATTTGCAAGATATCGCTTCATAAAAAGAATTCTGATCTATGGATTGATCGTTCTTATTGCAATCGATTTAATTGGTGTAGATCGCCGGTATGTCGATTCGGATTCGTTTGTAAAAAATCAGTGAACAGCACCATTCCAAACTCTGGCCGATCAAAGTATCAAACAGGATCCGACGCTGAGTTACCGTGTATTAAATCTTTACTGCGAATACTTTCAACGATGCGAGTACTTCTTATTATCACCAGTCGATAGGGTGGGTATCATGGAGCCAAGTTAAAAAGATACAAGAGCTGATAGATTACAGACTCACTCCGGAGATGTCTTCTTTGAGAAGTGCCTTACAAAACCGGACTCATCATTTCAACAGATCATTATGGCGGACAATCGGCTCTGAATATGTTGAATACAAAATACATTATTTATAATCCTGAAACACAACCATTGGTTAATCCAGAGCTCTGGGTAATGCGTGGTTTTATAAGCGAAGTTAAGATCGTTCCAAATGCTGATGCTGAAATTGCAGCTCTGAATAATTTTAATCCAAAACAACTGCTATCGTTGATCAGCGTTTCTCAGATAAAGTTACCGGTATTAATGTGGTAAATGATTCTTCATCTGCGATAAAGCTGACTTCATATAAACCAATCATCTGACCTACGAAACAAATTCGTCGGGTGACCATCTGGCTGTTTTTTCAGAGATCTATTATGATGAAGGCTGGAATGCTTATGTTGATGGTAAAAAAGTTGACTATGTGCGTGCGGATTATGTTTTACGTGCAATGAAAATTCCTGCAGGTAAGCATCAGGTTGAATGGAAATTTGAGCCGGAAGTAGTTGCAACAGGGAATGGTCAGTCTGGCAGGTTCAATTTTATTGATTCTGTTTTTTCTTGGTGTTATGTATACAAAGAGATTCAATCGGCTAAAGCGGAGTAGAATTTGAAGAAGGTTCTGATCATTACTTATTATTGGCCACCAAGTGGAGGTGCAGGAGGTTCAACGTTCTTTGAAGTTCGTGAAGTATCTGCCTGAATTTGGAATTGAACCGATAGTTATTACTGTTGACCGGAACCAGGCCACTTATCCCATTTTAGATGAAAGTTTGTTGAAAGAAGTAAAAGAGAATGTACGTGTAATCCACGTTCCTTCGAAAACATTAAAATACTTTCTGCATTAAAAGGAAAGATACAATTCCGCACGGGGATTTGCAAATAATAATAAGAAACGATCACTCAGAAAACGCTTCGGTTCATAAGAGGTAATTTTTTCTGCCGGATGCCAGATTAGGTTGGGTACGCTTTGCTGTTAAAGCTGCATCTGATATCATTGAAAAAGAAAAAGTGGATACTGTATTTATTTCTTCGCCGCCGCATAGCAGTCAGCTTATCGGACTGGAATTGAAGAAGTATAAGATCCGCTGGATAGCAGATATGCGGGATCCATGGACAGACATCTATTACTATCATGATCTACTTCATACAAAGTATGCAGCAAAACGTGACGCAGTATATGAGCGACAAGTTCTTGAAAATGCAGATGAAGTAATAAGTGTGAGTGATCCGATCAATAAATTATTCCTTGCGAAATCAGAGAAACTCCGGGCGGAGAAATTTCATGTTATACCGAATGGGTTTGATAGAGATGATTTTAATCTGAATAATAAAGCAGTTAATAAGAAATTGCATTTGGCATATGTTGGAACAATGGCAGATAATTACAGACCGTTAACATTGTTCAAAGCAATAAAAAAACTAGTAGATGAGTTTTCACTTAACAAGGATACGATTGCAATTACTCTTGTTGGTTCATCCGCTACAACGCTGAATTCAATTTTACAAGAGACTGAACTTACTGCTTTAACAGAATTTATTCCGCATGTGGATCATGCAGCGGCAATTGAATTTATGCAGAAAGCAGATATACTGATGCTTATTATTCCTGACGTTGAGAATAACGAAGGATCTTAACCGGTAAATTGTTTGAATACCTTGGTGCAGGAAAACCAATTATAGGATTAGGACCGGTGAATGGAAAAGCGGCAAGTATAATTGATGAATGCAAAGCAGGTAAACTGGTTGAAAGACATGAATTGGAAGAATTGTATCTTTACATGAAGGATCTTTACCTTATGAAAATTGAGAATAAAGAATTCAGATTAAATGAATCAGCTGTAGCTAATTATTCGAGAGAAAGTTTGACGAAAAAGTTGGCAGACATTATCAAATCTTAACAGGCAGAGTATGTGCGGAATTTCGGGATTTATAGATAGTAATTTATCAAACGAACAGGCAGAGAAAACGATTGGTTCGATGCTGGAAAGCATTGCCCATCGCGGACCGGATGCCCGATCGACATGGATAAATTTACCTGTTGTTCTTGGTCTTAACCGGTTAAGTATAATAGACCTTAGTCCTGATGGAGTTCAACCCATGCATTACTTTGATTCAGTGATCGTATTCAATGGCGAGATCTATAATTATATTGAAGTAAGAGAAGAGCTCATTAGTAAAGGATATAAATTTTCAACACAATCAGATACTGAAGTAATACTTGCCGCTTATCGTGAATACGGCACATCATGTGTAGATAAATTTCTGGGCATGTGGGCATTTGCCCTATGGGATAAAAAGAAAAATGAACTTTTCTGTTCAAGAGACCGCTTCGGCATAAAACCTTTTTATTACATTTTTGAGAATGGAAGATTCTATTTCGGATCCGAATACAAAGCCCTGAAAAAATCGCCATTGTTTACCAACAACCTCAACCTCGACCAGGTAAGCAGAGGATTGCAACTGGGATGGGTTTGTTATGGGGAGGAGACGTATTATACGAAATTGAAATCATTGCCTGCAGCATGTAATTTATTATATAAACAAGGTGATGTTGAGATCAATCGGTATTGGGATATTGATGCAACAAAGAAGTGTACCCTTTCAGAAGAAGAAAAATATAATAAATTCAGAGAATTATTTTTAGATAGTATCCGGCTGCACATGCGTGCTGATGTTGAGATTGGTGGATGTTTAAGTGGTGGACTTGATAGTTCTGCAATAGCCGCATCAGTTTCAAAACTGTTTCCGGAAATTAATTTCAAAACATTCACTATTTATTACGAAGGAAAAGATAGTGTAGACGAACGTCCTTGGGTAAATGAAGTTTTGAAAGAAAACTCTTCATTGAAAGAATTTACTTATTCTCCTACTGATAAAGATTTGATTGATAATTATGAAAGAGCTTTTTATCATGCAGATGTACCTTTAGCAGGCTCTTCGCCAATTTCACAATACTTCGTAATGCAATTGGCCGGTAAAAATAAGATCAGAGTTTTATTGGATGGACAAGGTTCAGATGAGTATCTGGCAGGTTACATGCATTCATTTTATCGTTTAGTAGGAGGGTTGATTTCTAAAGGAAATTTGTTGGAAGCACATAAGCAATTTTATGCACATGCAAGTATCCAGGAGTTTTCCGGAAAAAAGAAGTTAGATTCTGCAGCTAAAAGTTTGCTTACGGTTTTTCAGAATGAAAATTCGCTTTACAATTTTGAATATAGAAAGTACTTTCCATTTTTATTAAAATCAACAAATTCAGATTTGGTATTGAAAGATTTTAACTCATCACGTTTGAATCAGTTTCTGTATCACTTAACATTCAATACTTCTTTACCATCATTATTACAATACGAGGATCGCAATTCAATGGCATTCTCAATTGAGTCACGTGTTCCTTTTCTTGATCACAGATTAGTAGAATTTGTTTTTTCTTTAAATGATGACGATAAATTTTCTCAAGGAATTACAAAGAAAGTATTGCGCAATGCTCTAAAAAGTATTCTACCTTCTAAAATTGCCGGACGGATGGACAAAAAAGGATTCGTCACGCCAGGAGAAATAAAATGGCTTCGGGGACCGCTGAAAAATTTAACCAAAATTGATTTAACTAAAATTGATTTTATCGATGAAAATAAAGCCCGGAAAGTGATTAAAAACTTTGAAAACGGAGATAATAAGAATGCTACACTTATGTGGAGAATTTGCACACTAAATCATTGGTTGAATAATTAGTATAAATTTTTTGGCGGTTAAGTTTGATTTTTATAGTATTACAAAATATATATAAATCTTAAATAGAAATTCCTTATGAGAAAGATCTACTCTTTGTTTATTATCGCTGTTTTTGTTTCAATCAGCGCCTCATCGCAATTAGCAATCCAATGGCAAAAAACATATGGCGGATCAGGTAATGATCAGGTTGGTGACGATTCAAATTATTATGATGCACCTGATCAGGCAGTGATCAAAACTTCTGATGGTGGATACCTCATGATTGGTTTTACAGCATCGGCTGATGGTGCTTTTCCTGTTAATCTTGGTGGTTATGACTTTGCTGTTGTTAAAACAGATTCTGCAGGTGATGTTGAATGGTCAAATACTTATGGGACATCAGATAATGATATGGCAACATCAGTTGTTCAGACAAGTGATGGTGGATATGCAATTGCCGGATTTACTTCATCATCTTCTGAAGAAGTAATGTTGATCAAAATTGACGCAACCGGAAATTTGTTATGGCAAACTACTTTTGGAGGAAGCAGTTCTGACAGAGCATATTCTCTTGGTCTGGCAAATGACGGAGGGTTCTCACATCGGGTGCAACTTCAGCTTCGGACGACAGTGATCACGTTTCGCCGGCACGTGGAGATAAAGATTATTGGTTGATAAGAACAGATTCAGCCGGAGTCCTTTTATGGGAAAAATCATATGGAGGAGCTAGTTATGATTGGCTGAATTCAATCAAAGTTACAACTGATGGCGGCGTAATAATGTGTGGTTTCGTTTATAATAATGGCGGAGACATTACAGTTAACATTGGAGCCATTGATATATGGATTGTTAAAACTGATACTTCGGGTAATATTGAATGGGAAAAATCGTATGGAGGGACAGGAAATGACTGGGGATTTGCAATAACTCAATCCAGCGATGGGGGGTATGCATTTGCTGCATTAACAGAATCAAATGATAGTATGGTTACAGGTTGGCATGGTGGACATGATTACTGGATCGTAAAACTTGATTCTGCAGGTAATTTACAGTGGCAAAAAGCACTTGGTGGAGCAATGGTAGATGAATGTTATGATATACTTGAGACTCCGGATAATGGTTACCTAATTGCCGGTACCACAAATAGTGACGATGGCGACTTGGTACAGAATTACGGTTTACTTGACTTCAATGTAATGAAGGTTAATTCAAGTGGAGATTTTGAATGGTCGGAAACTTATGGAGGTACCTTAACTGACTGGGGAATGTCAATCATCGCTGATGGCAATGGGGATTATATTCTTGCAGGAAGTTCAAAGTCTTCTGATATTGATATGACTTCAAATGCCGGAGGTTGGGATCTTTGTTTGCTGAAATTAACTTCATCATTCAATACGATCAAAGGAAAATATTTTTACGATAACAATAATAATCTTGTTTTTGATTCAGGTGATCTGCCGGTAACAAATCAAATGGTAAGTGATACAGGTGGAAATTTGATTTCATTTACAAACATCAATGGAGATTATAGAATGATTACTGTAGATACAGGAACTTTTGTAATTGAACCCAGAAGTTTAAATTATTATTCAACTTTACCGGCAAGTCATACAATTAACTTTCCAGTTGTTGGTCAGATTGATTCTTTAAATGATTTTTCTGCAGTGATAATTCCTGGTATTTACGATCTTAATGTAAATATTATCCCATTGAATAGATATCGTCCCGGATTTAATGTCAGTTATCTCATTACATATTCAAACATTGGAACAGAACCTGTGAATGGAAGAATTGTCATGATACTTGATACAAATTTAATTTATACAAGTGCAAGTATAACTCCTGATACGGTTAATGGCGACACATTGATATGGAGCTCCCTTACATTGGCAATCCAGGAATCAGGGCAAATTACAGTAAATTCTATTCTTGATCCTTTAACGTTAATTGGGACAAATATTTTAACAGATGCGGCAATCAATACTCCAGCAGGGATAACAGATGAAGATAGCCTTAATAACTATTCAAGTTGGGCTGATGATGTAACAGGATCATATGATCCAAATGATAAAGCAGTTTCAGTTTCCAAGATCTATACAAATCAACTTCCAAATGTTCCATTTCTGGATTACCTCATTCGATTCCAGAATACTGGAAATGATACTGCATTCACAGTTGTCGTTCGTGATACAATGTCACAGTTGTTGGATATGAGTACATTTGCAACAATTAATTCAAGTCATACTGTTGAAATTGATTATCAGCCTTTGTCACGCGTTCTCGCATTTACTTTCTCTAATATTCTTTTGGCTGATAGCAATGTTAATGAACCTATGAGTCATGGATTTATTCATTTCAAAGTGAAACCAATTACTAATTTGGTTGATGGAGATGAAATTGGAAACACAGCGGGTATTTATTTCGATTTCAATCCGCCTGTTATCACTAACACTGCAGTAACACAAATCCTGTTGCCGACAAGAATCAATCAAATCAGTGATTTCAAATTTGGATTATATCCAAACCCATCAATAGGTAAAGTAACTGTAACATTAGGTGAAAATTATATCAATAAGAAAGCATTAATTCAGATTGTCAATTCTCTCGGCGAAATTGTATATTCTAAATCAGAAGCTCTTTCAAAAAACAAAATTGATCTTAACACTTCTGATCTTGCAACCGGCTTATATATTGTACGAGTAGTGATCGATGATAAAACTTCTTCAAAACAATTCATTAAACAATAAAAGAAGAAAAATTAGTTTCAGTAAAAAGGAAAATGGGTTTAAAGTGTTCATTACACTTTAAACCCATTTTCTTTTTACTGAATTTCCAATTTAGATTTCTAATCTCTAATTACGAATTACGAATTACGACTTAACAAAAACCTCCGAATAAAACTTCCTCGATTTCAAATCATAATGATTGCCTTTTGCCATTACATGGACGGTCAGGTTTTCAATTGATAGAGGTGAACCTTCTTTCAGATCGGCTATGTTATTGTGACGAATGTTGTGACCATCTATAACTATAATGAGACCGCTACCAATGGCTTCCATGTAACGTCCTTCTGTTATCAATACACCAGTATCTTCACCAAGACCGATTCCTATGCAGGATGGATTTGCAGCAACTGCTTGTGTAAGTCGACCAAATCGGTTTCTTGTTACAAAATGCGAATCAATGATCACATCTTTTATAAACGCAAGTCCGGTAGTGATCTTTACTTCGCCTTTAAATAATGCTTCTGAACTACTGCCTTGATAGATCATCGTATTCGACATAGCCATTGCTCCGGCACTCGTTCCTGCTATGATAAATGTTTCTTCATGCATAAAACGATGTGTCAGAATTTCCAGAAATTCTGTTCCGCCAAAAATAGAAGAGAGGCGAAGTTGATTTCCGCCACTAAACATTACACTATGACATTTTTTTATTCTGTCAATCATGTCAGGTTGCATTGCATCTTCACGCTTACGGATATCCATAACACGAATATTCGTACAACCTAATTTCTTAAACGCATCAAGATAATTCTGACCAATTTCTTCAGGAATTGAAGAAGCACTCGTGATCACTTCTATGTATGCATCCTGACCGCCGGCCTCAGTGACTATTCTGCTTAGAATCTGTAATTCAAAAAAATTGAGGTTATTCTTTTGAGTGAAATTCGGTTCCGGTTCAGTCCCTTTATCTTCTGCTCCACCAATGGAGATAAGCTTTCCCTTAGGAATCATATAAATTATAATGTTTATTTAACAGTGGGCAAATATAGGAATACATAAGGTCTTCAGGATGCTTTCAAAGACAGTTATTCACTCTTTTTCCAACACTTAAACCCCATTTTTTGATTTTTTTTAACTTTTTTTTGGGAATTCATAAAATCTCGCTACTTTGATACGGAAATCCCACCACAAAAATCCATTTTATGAATATACTTGACATAAGGGTCATGAAAGGCCCGAATTATTGGTCTATACGTCGTCACAAATTAGTTGTGATGAAATTAGATATTGAAGAGCTTGAAGATCTACCTACAAATAAGATTGCAGGTTTCTCGGAAAGACTGGAAAAAGTTTTTCCTTCAATGTATTCGCATGAATGTTCCGAAGGACATGCAGGCGGATTTTTTAAAAGAGTGAAAGAAGGTACATGGATGGGTCACGTAGTGGAACATCTTGCTCTGGAAATCCAGACACTTGCCGGAATGGATTGTGGATTTGGTCGTACCCGTAGTACAGGACAACATGGTGTTTACAATGTTGTTTTTAATTACATGGAAGAAAAAGTCGGCTTCTATGCTGCACGTGCTGCTGTGAGAATTGCAGATGCTCTGGTAAAAAATATTCATTACGATCTTTCAGAAGATATTCAACGAATGCGTGAGATCCGTGAAGATGATCGTCTTGGTCCTTCAACAGGTTCTATTGTTGACGAAGCGATCAAAAGAAAAATTCCATGGATAAGATTGAATAAACATTCACTTGTCCAGCTTGGTTACGGAAAAAATCAGCATCGCATACAAGCCACAGTTGCAAGTACAACTTCTTCTATTGCTGTTGAAGTTGCATGCGACAAAGAAGAAACTAAAAATCTCCTCGAAGCAGCATCAATTCCCGTTCCGCGTGGAAGAGTAGTGTACGATGAAGAAGATCTTGATACTGCTGTAAAAAGAATCGGATATCCGATCGTATTAAAACCTGTAGGTGGAAATCACGGTCGCGGCGCAACTATCAATGTGCAAAACTGGGAAGAAGCAAAGGAAGCTCTTGCTCTTGCTAAACGTGTTTCGCGTGGTGTGATCGTTGAGAAATTTATTACGGGTTATGATTATCGTTTACTGGTCGTAAACTATAAATTCATCGCCGGTGCGAAACGTACTCCTGCAATGGTAACAGGTGATGGTGTTCACACAGTTCAACAGCTCATAGAAATTGTAAACAGTGATCCTCGTCGCGGATATGGTCATGAGAAAGTTCTTACTGCAATAAAAATTGATGATACTACACTTGCAATGTTGCAGGAGAAAAATTTCACTCTTGAATCTGTAATTCCTAAAGGTGAAGAACTTCATCTTAAACGTACTGCCAATCTTTCTACAGGTGGTACGTCAACTGACGTAACTGAAATTGTACATCCGTTCAATGTATTCCTAGCTGAACGAATTGCCCGTATCATCGGACTTGATATTTGCGGTATCGATATTATGAGTCCGGATATCCGTGAACCACTTCACGAAAACGGTGCAGCGGTACTTGAAGTAAATGCAGGTCCGGGTTTCCGGATGCACATCGCTCCGGCTGAAGGTTTGCCACGTAACGTTGCTGAGCCGGTGATCGATATGTTATATCCTCCGGGAAGTACTGCACGGATTCCTATCATAGCAGTTTCCGGTACAAATGGAAAAACTACAACTACAAGATTGATCGCTCACATTGTAAAGACAATGGGACATAGAGTTGGATTTACTACTACTGATGGAATTTACATTCAGAATCAGATGGTGGAGAAAGGTGATTGTACCGGACCACTCAGCGCTGAATTTGTATTACGTGATCCAACTGTCGATTTCGCAGTACTTGAATGTGCACGTGGCGGAATTCTGAAAGCCGGTTTAGGTTTTCATAATTGCGATATCAGTATTGTTACAAATGTTGCAGCAGATCACCTTGGATTAAAAGATATCAATACACTCGAAGAAATGGCACGTGTAAAAAGTGTTGTTGCTGAAAGTATATTGCCTGAAGGAACTTGTATCCTGAATGCAGATGACGATCTGGTTTATGATATGCGAAGAAATATTAAAGGTAATGTCGCACTGTTCAGTCTTGATGAAAATAATCCTCGTATCATAAAACATACAGAAGGCGGTGGACTTGCAGCAATAGTTGAAAACGGATATGTTACTATTTGTAAAGGTACATGGAAGATCAGAATTGATAAGGTGATCAACATTCCATTGACGTTCTCCGGTAAAGCAGTGTTCATGATTCAGAATATTCTTCCTGCTGTCTTAGCAGGATTTATCCGAGGATTCAAAGTGGACGATATTCGGTTAGCGCTTGAAACATTTATTCCTTCACCAACACAAACACCTGGACGGATGAATATGTTCCAGTTCCGTAATTTCAATGTGATGGTCGACTATGCACATAACCCTGCAGGATTCCAGGCGATCGCTCGTTTCTTAGATAGAATAGAGGCGAAGCCAAAAGTTGGTATCATTGCCGGTGTAGGTGACAGAAGAGATGAAGACATTATTCAACTTGGAACTGTAGCTTCTCAAATGTTTGATGAGATCATTATTCGTCAGGATAAAAATCTCCGTGGAAGAAGTGAATCAGAGATCATTGATCTGATGATGAAAGGAATTCAATCCGATGATCCGAAAAAGAAAGTGATGATCATTCCGAAAGAATCTGAAGCTATCGATCATGCAATCAAGAATGCGAAAAAAGGTGCATTCATTGTGATCTGTAGTGATGTTGTTCCTGATGCATTGGATCAGATTTTAAAATACAAAGAAGCGGAAGATAATTTTTCGATTCATAAAGAAGATATTCCATCTCCTTCTACAATTTAATTTTTAATGGCAAAGCGATCAGGAAACTGATTGCTTTGTTTTTTCATTGATTAATATTTTCCAATTCATCAGATTTATTCGAAAATAAAGTGATTTAATCTAGTTTATTAACATAAAGTGCATTAAAGCGCACTTTATTCAATGTTTACCTCTTTTTCAACATGATTTTCAATAAAAGAGCAACATATTGCACTATTTGACGTATTTTTGATTAAAATAACTAGCTTGACAAATTAAGAGCATTATAATGCACCACGACCATCTAATTTCAACGATTAAAAAAAGGCGAGAAACCTTGAATATTAACCAAGAGGCATTGGCTGAACTTGCGAATATTGGTTTGCGAACACTTAAACAAATTGAAAGTGGCAGAGGAAATCCAACTATTAATACTCTTCAAAAATTAGCTGATGTACTTGGTATGGAATTGAAGCTTGAAGTAATTAAAAAATAGGAATAGATGAAAGTAGCAGAAATATATTGCAATGGTATTTTGGCTGGATTGTTAACAGAAGAAAATCGAAGAAGTTTTATATTCAGATATGAAGATTCTTATTTCAATGATATCAGTAAGCCTGCTGTAAGTTTAACTCTTTCTAAAATTCAACAGGAATATCGAAGTGAATTCTTATTTCCTTTTTTTAGTAACATGGCTGCAGAAGGAGCGAACCTTGCCATACAAAGTCGTTATTTAAAAATTGATGAGGCAGATATTTTAAGTTTACTTGGAGCAACTGCCAAGAGTGATAGTATTGGTGCAATAAGCGTAAAACTGAGAGATCAAAAATGAATTTTACGGAATTGAAATATTGTCCCAGCACAATGGCAGAAGGTTTTACAACTTATAGCCCGGCGGCAATTCGTAATATGTTTTATGGAAAAAAAGTAAACCATATTCTTGAATTTAATCCTCCTGAAATGGATGATGAAGTTGCTGAGCAATTTCGAATGAATAGTAAAATTACTTCCATAAGTGGAGCACAATTTAAGCAGTCATTCATTCTTGAAAAGAATAAACTTCGTCTTTCAAAGGAAAACGAAAAAGGTCAATACATTTTAAAACCAATTCCCTCAAGACAGCCTTTTTCTAAAGTTGAAGAGTTGCCTGCAAACGAACATTTAACTATGCAAATTGCAAAACAAGCTTACAATATTAAGACTGCTGAAAGTGCATTGTTGTTCTTTAAGAACGGAGAACCTGCCTATATTACAAAGAGATTTGATATCGGTGAAGATGGAAGTAAAATAGCTCAGGAAGATTTTGCTACGCTTTCAGGAAGATCAAAAGAAATTGATGGAAAGTTTTACAAGACGAAAGGGAGTTATGAGGATATGGCGCAGGTCATGAAAAAATATGTTTCCGCATTCATTCCGGAAGTAGAAAAATATTTTCAATTAATTATATTTAATTATCTTTTTAGTAATGAAGATGCACACTTGAAAAATTTTTCATTGAGACAAACAAGCGAAGGGGATTATGTTTTAAGCCCTGCTTACGATTTGACAAATACAATCATTCATATACCTGATGATTCTTTTTTTGCACTTGAGGATGGCTTGTTCTCGAATAATTTTGAAACTGAAAGTTTCAAGGTACTAGGCTATTTTGCTTATGATGATTTTTACGAGTTTGGAATAAAAATAGGAGTCCGGAAAAACCGACTTGTCGGCATTCTGGATAAATATAGATTAGAAAATCAAAAAGTACTTGCATTGATAAACCGATCATTTTTGTCTGATCCTGTTAAAGAATTGTACAGAAAACAGTATCTTGAAAGATTGAAAATGCTGAATACATCATTCAGTAAGCTTATATGAGTTGATAATCATCCGATTTTTTCAAGCCATACATTAAATTATTTATTCTTTAATTTGTTCTTACATGCGTTTTTTTATCTTTTATGTTAATTATCGCCCTTTTTTTTCCATTCATGGAACATTTTTCACCTGAATCAAGTAAAAAATCGATAATTCTTACAGTTAATACTCTTAACCCTATGCTGACTTTTACTCAACCAAGTGAAACCCACAATAGTATGCGCCCTTTTCTCCGCAGACTAATTTTGATCATTTCTATAGCAGCGACTCTTGGAATATTACCTCGAAAGGCTTTCGCAACACATATGGCCGGAGCAGACATTTCTTATACATGTCTGGGTGGAAATTCTTATAGAATAGATCTGACATTTTATCGCGATTGTGCCGGATCAGATGCATTATCTGAAGTCTATCTTGATTTCACTTCTGCAAGTTGCGGACAATCGTTCCAGCAAACTCTTGTGGTAGAAGATAGTTCGGAGATCGCATATCCTTGTCCTTCTCAAACAACAAAATGTACTGATCCGAATTCGCCAAATCCCGGTATCAAACAATATATCTATTCGCAGATCGTAAATCTCCCTGCTCAGTGTAATGACTGGATAATAGGGTGGGAGTACTGCTGCCGGAATTGTGATATCACTACAATGTTTCAACCTACTCCTTGTGTTCCGGGATCAAATCCGGGATTATATATTGAAACAACTTTAAATAATCTCACAGTAACCTGTAACTCATCACCGGTATTTTCAAATATTCCAATTGCTTTTGTTTGTGTTGGACAACCTTTCACATATAATCATGGTGTGATTGATCCTAACGGTGATTCACTTGTTTATTCATTAGTGGATCCTTTGACAAGTGACACAACTCATAGTCCAATTCCTTACTTACCCGGATTTTCTGCAACTAATCCAATTACTTCATCAACAGGTGTAACAATCGATCCTGTTACAGGAGATATCACTTTTACACCAACTCAAACAGAGGTTGGTGTTCTTTCTGTTCTTGTACAGGAATATAGAAATGGTGTACTGATCGGTAGTGTGATCCGCGACATGGAAATTTATATTCGTCCGTGTACTAATAATATTCCAACTGCAACAGGTATCGATGGAAGTAATTCCAGAGATACAACTGTATGCCCGGGCACTTCATTCTGTTTCGATGTTTTCTCTGATGATGTTGATGCCAATCAGGTTGTTACGATGATCTGGAATCAGGGAATTCCAGGTGCAACATTTACTGTTACCGGTTTTCCATTTCCTACAGGAGAGTTCTGCTGGACTGCACCAACTGTCAATGTTAGTACTCTACCATATACTTTCACCGTAACTGTTACTGACAATGCTTGTCCTAGTAACGGCTATCAAACTTATTCATTCAATATTTATGTTAACACTCCGATTCAAAGTATCAACACTACTGATATTTCTTGTAACGGAGCAGCAGATGGAACTGCTACTGCATTAACAACCAGTCCGACAGGTAACTATTCATATTTGTGGTCACCTGGTGGACAAACTACTCAGACCATTACAGGTCTGGCAGCCGGAAATTATTCGGTATCTGTTATTGACAGTGTAAGCGGATGTTCTGCATCTGCAACAACTACAATTACAGATCCGCCTGTAATTACTGATAGTATTTATTCTACAGGAACACCTTGTACAGGAAATGGTTTTGCAGTTGTATTTGCATCCGGTGGAACAGGTGCGTATTCTTATATCTGGAATACAGTACCACCAACATTAAATGATACTGTAAGTGGATTATCGGCAGGAACCTATTTTGTTACTATTACTGATGCTAACGGTTGTACACATACTGATTCAGTAGATGTAGCTACCGGACCAAGCTCAGTTGTGGTAACTGTTGATTCAGTTGCGACGCTGAATTGTTTTACTGATACAACAGGGTATGCAAGCGTTTCTGCAACAGGCGGAACTCCCGGCTATACTTATGTCTGGAATACCATTCCTGTTCAAACAGGTCCACTAGCAACGAATTTATCACCCGGAATATATACAGTTACTGTTACAGATTCTGTTGGGTGTTCATCTACTCAAAATGCTAACGTCGTTTCTCCTGCTGAAATTATTCTTATCGGATCCAGTACGCAGGCAGGATGTAACCTTGCTGATGGAAGTGCAACTGTAAGTGTGAGTGGTGGTGTACCGAGATATACTTATTTATGGGATACTTTATCTGTAACAACTGCAACATTAAATAATGTTCCGGCCGGTATTTATAATGTCACTGTAGAAGATCAGAATAATTGTATTTCAACTCTTGATGTTTCAGTTTCAAATACGAATATTCCGCCTCCAACTGTTACTCTTTCCAGTGCAATTTCATGTAATGGATCTTCAAATGCTGAAGCAGTAATTATTCCGGCAGGTGGGACACCACCGTATACTTTTACATGGGATGGTTCTGCTTCAAATGATACTATTACAAATCTGGGACCGGGTACTTACACAGGTGGTGTCACAGATGCAGCAGGATGTTCTGCTTTTGCAACAATAGTTATTACGCAACCATCAATATTGGGAGTAAATATTGTTTCAAGTGTAGCAAGTTGTTTCGGTGAAAATAATGGCCGTGCAATTGTTTCTCCTGCAGGCGGAACAGGACCTTATACTTATTCATGGTCGCCAAGCGGAGGAACAGATTCAAGTGCATTTAATCTGCCTCCTGATACGTTTGTAGTAACAGTTACAGATGCTAACGGATGTACTGCAACAGCATCAACGATTATAACAGAGAATACTCAGATAAATATTTTAATAGCCTCCACTGTAAATGCTACATGTAATGGCAGTAATGATGCATCGATCGATCTGACAACTATAGGAACGAGTCCGTTATCATTTAACTGGAATCAGGGAGAAGCATTTACTGAAGATCTTACAAACATTGATGCCGGTCCATATACAGTTGTTGTGACGGATGGGGCCGGTTGTACTTCATCGTTGACTGTTAGTATTTCTCAGCCACCGGCAATACCTGTTGATGCAGGTGTTAGTACATCGATTTGTAATGATGTAGATTCGTATCAGTTGAATGCTAATTTGGCTCCCGGAACAACAGGAGTGTGGTCAACAACAACGGTTGGCGTAACGTTCAGCAGTACTACTGATCCAGATGCTATGGTAATGAATTTAAATCCGGGCCAAACATTTTTAACATGGACTGTTTCTGATGGTACATGTCAGGCTTCACAGTCTATTACTATTTCTTATAATAATTCCATCTTCTCTATAGCAGGAAATGATGTGGCGATATGTGATTTTGGTTCTGTTCAGTTGAATGGAAATTTACCTTCAACCTTCACAGGTTACTGGTCAGGATTTCCTGTCACTTTTAATGATTCAACATTGTATGATGCAACGGCAAATTCAACTGTATATGGAAACAATGAACTAGTCTGGACAATTGTAAATAGTCAATGTGTCGACTCCGATACATTATTATTTGTAGTAGATGAACCTGTGTCATCCGATGCCGGACCATTTGATATTGCTTGTACAAATAGCGGTGAACTTATTGCAGTTTCTCCTATAACAGGATCAGGACAATGGGGAGTTTTAGCTCCATCAAGTGCAACCTTTGTTGATCCAACGATAGAGAATGCACAAGTAAATGGCCTGTCGCTTGGGGCTAACGTATTTGTGTGGACTGTTGTTAATGGAGTTTGTTCTGCTTCAGATACAACTTCACTATTTTATGACATTGCCTGCGAACTTGAATTGCCTACAGGATTTACTCCAAACGGTGATACATATAATGACGGATATGAGATCAAAGGAATTGAAGGATATCCTTTAAATGTATTCAGAGTTTTCAACCGTTGGGGAAATGAAGTTTATACAAAAGAAGATTACAAGAATACAGACTGGAAAGGTCAGAATAACAGCGGTAATGAATTGCCTGAGGCTACGTATTTCGTGATCCTGGAAATTAAAAATACTGAGATCAAAATAAGTACATACGTTGACTTGCGTAAAAATTAATTTATAAAATTGAAGCCACAAAAAACCTATAATATGAAGAGGATTTACATTTCAGCGTTGCTGATGTTTTTTAGTGTAGCCGGCTATTGTCAGCAAGACATTTTAGTTAGCCAGTACATGTTTAATCATTTACTTTTGAACCCTGCTTACGCAGGAAGTAAGGATTATATGATGGCAACATTGCTTTACCGAAAGCAATGGGTCGATTTCAAAGGTGCACCAACAACACAAGTGGCTACGCTGCATGGACCGGTAGGTTTGACCAATTTCGGTTGGGGTGCTTCGATCAGCCACGATAAGATTGGAGTTACTGATCGTACAGATGCCTATCTGAATGCTGCATATCATTTACCGGTTGGACCAAAGATGAAATTAAGTCTTGGATTGAGAGCAGGTGGTGGATATTACAGTTACAAAAACAGTGATCTGATTTACTGGGATTCTAATGATCCACTTTTCGCCGGTGATAAGACGAGTAAATTTATTCCGAACATTGGTGCAGGTGCATATTTATATACTGACAAATTTTATGCAGGAGTTTCGGTTCCAAATGTCATCTCTTATGATACAACAAAAGTGCTTAGCTTAAATATGAATGGAAATGTTGTTCCGAATCAGGTTCGACATTATTTTGCAACTGCAGGTGTGGCACTGGAAGTAAATCCTGATGTAGTTATAAAGCCAAGTGTGCTTGTAAAGTATGTTCAGAATGCTCCGGTTGAAGCTGACTTCAACGTAAATGTTTTGTTCGCTCAGGTTCTTTGGGTAGGAGGTAGCTATCGTACAGGTGACAGCTTTGTTGCTTTACTTGAATTGCAATTGACAAAAAAGTTCAGACTTGGATACAGCTATGACTTTACAACTACTGATGTGAAAAATTATTCAGCAGGATCACACGAGATAATGATCGGATATGACTTCGGATACGATATCATGAAAGTTAAAACTCCTCGTTATTTCTAATTATTTGTATACCACAAATTGCATTAACAAAGCTTGTAAAAACCACTACGAATGACCAAAAAAATATTTTCTGTTGCCATTATTGCTGCTGCTTTTCTACTAAGCGGTTGTGCAAGTTATCATCTCAGACAGGGAAACCGATTTTATAAAGATCTTGCTTATAGCATGGCCATAGAAGAGTATCAGAAGGGCCTTAGCAAAAAAGAGAATGCAGCTGCGCGAATCAAACTTGCTGAAAGCTACAGGAAGATGAATAATCTGCAGAAAGCAGAGGAGGAGTATGCAAAAGTTGTATTGCTTCCTGAAGCTGAACCAATCCATAAATTACGTTATGGTCAGCTACTGATGAGAAGCGGAAAATATGTTGTTGCCCGTTCTTATTTTGAATTGTACCTGCAGGCAAATCCAAATGATCAGGCAGTTGCAAAATTAAAATCCAGCTGTGACAGTATTGAGATCTGGCAAAAAGATTCTGCAAAATATTCAATACAGTCATCATCATTAAATTCCGGACAAAGTAATTTCAGCCCGGTTTGGTACAAAGAAGGAATTGCTTTTACCAGCGACAGAAATGCAAAAGCTAAAAATTATGCATGGACAGGTCGTCCGTTTCTTGAAATGTATTACTCAAAAGGAAATCTGGAAAGCGGTTTTGCAAATCCAACTCCTATTGGAGAAATTAATGGGATCTATCATGATGGCCCCGCAACTTTCAGCTCGAAAGGCGACACTATGTATTTTACAAGAAATAACTATGTGAAAAAGAAAGTGCAGAAATCATCAGAAGATGTTGTCGACCTTAAAATTTACAGGGTAATTAAAAAAGACACTTCATGGACAGGCATCACTGAATTTGAATATAACAGTAAAGAATACAGTACCGGTCACCCGACGTTGAATGGTGATGGAACAAAGATGTACTTTGTAAGTGACATGCCGGGCGGATTAGGCGGAACGGATATTTACATGGTTGAAAGAATGAATAACACATGGAGCAAACCTGTAAATCTTGGACCAAATATTAATACTCCTTATAACGAAATGTTTCCAATGATCTGGAAAGATTCCATTCTCTATTTCAGTTCTGAAGGCCATTACAATATGGGCGGACTGGATATTTTCTATAGTGGAAAAGATCAGAATTCTTGGAAAGAAGCCCGCAATATGGGTTACCCTCTTAACACAAGTTTCGATGATTTTGGAGTTGCATTGAATGACAGCGGTACTGCCGGAATTCTTTCGAGTAACAGGAATGCTAAAAATACAATGCAGGATAACCTGTATACATTTACGATCAACGATCTTCGTTTCTCATTAGAAGGAATTGCTGTAGACAAAACTACACAGGAGCCTGTAGCAGGTGTAACGGTTGAATTAACAAATACCATTACAAATAAAAAAGAAAGTGTTATAACCGGCCCTGACGGTAAATTCTATTTCAAATTAAATCCTGAAACATCTTATAATGTTGTGGGAACAAAAGACGGTTATTTCACAAACACAGAGCCTGTAACTACGATAGGCAAGATCAGAAGTGAAAACATGTTTGTTAAACTGAAACTCGAATTGGAGCGGATCATAGTTGACAAACCAATTGTTTTGAAAAACATCTATTATGACCTTGATAAATGGGATATACGTCCTGATGCTGCAATCGAATTGAATAACCTTGTTCAGATTATGGAAGAAAATCCTGCAATCAGTATTGAACTAGGCTCACATACAGATTCACGTGCCGATGATAAATACAATGCAACCCTTTCACAAAAACGTGCAGAGGCAGCTGTAAGCTATATTGTTTCCAAAGGTGTCAAACAGTCCAGAATAACAGCTAAAGGCTATGGAGAAACTCAATTGGTGAACCGTTGCGCAAATAATGTTGCTTGTTCAGAAGAAGAACATCAGGCCAACCGGAGAACTGAATTTAAAGTTGTATCAATTGCTAAATAAAAAAGCATTCAATGTGAAAAAGACCGGCCTGTCCGGTCTTTTTTTTTGCCCAAAAAGTGGTCTTTATCAGAGAGAAAAATGTTGAAAAGTGTGTTTAAATGATTAATCTAATGTGAGGCAGATAAGGCTTAAGTTTTATGAACTTTCCGACTTATTATAAATGGACAGTTCCGTCTTTTAACTCACACATTCATGATTCAAAAAACTACATTTTACAGACGCTTTATTTCCCGGTTGGTCGTTGTCGTTGTCGTCTTATTTACAACACTTTCTTCTTTTCAGGCTTCTGCTACACACTCATCCGGAGCCGATCTTCAATACACATGGGTAAGTGGCAACACTTTTAAAGTTACAGTCTCTTTTTACAGAGATTGTGAAGGTGTTGCTGCTCCTGCAACAATTACATTGAATGCTAAATCAACTTCGTGTTCAAGAAATCAAAATTACACTTTGAATCTGGAAGCCGGAACCGGGCAGGAAATTACTTTCCCTTGTCGAACTGTCGTTACAAAATGTACAAGTTCAGGCTCAGTAAATGCAGGCTATCAACGCTACGTTTACTCTAATAACGTAACACTCCCTCAGCAATGTACTGACTGGGTAATAAGCTTCTTTGTATGTTGCAGAAATTGCGCGATCACAACTTTGAATAATCCGTGTGCAGACAACATGTACATTGACGCAACTTTAAATAACGTATTGGCACCACACAATAACTCTGCTCAGTTTACTAATATTCCTGTTGCACTGATCTGTGTCAATCAAAGTTTCACTTATAACCATGGAGTTTTTGATCCGGATGGGGACTCTTTGGTTTATTCTTTCATCACTCCTAAAACATTTAATACTTCAACAAATACTATTGGATCTGTTACTTTTAATCCCGGATTCTCCAGCACCAGTCCGCTCACTTCAAGTCCGGCTGTCGCCCTGAATTCGTCGAATGGTGATATTACTATGTTCCCAACTGTTAATGGTGAAATCGGTGTGTGCGCAATCATAGTCAGAGAATATCGAAATGGTGTATTAATCGGTAGTGCAATTCGTGATATGCAATTCCTGACAAGAATCTGTAATCCGAATTTTCTTCCAACTTCTACCGGTATAAATGGTACAGGAAACTTTACTGCTACTGTATGTCCGGGTTCAACTATTAATTTCACTGTAAATTCAGGAGATCCAAATCCGGCGGATACAGTTGTAATGGAATGGAATAATTCTATTACAACCGCTACTTTTAATACTGTCGGAGCAAAATTACCGGTAGGTACTTTCAACTGGACTCCAACCTTAGCGGATGCGCGCGCACAACCTTATACCTTCATCGTAATTGTTCGTGATAATGCTTGTCCTTACGCCGGATCGCAGACTTATTCATTTGTAATAAATGTTCCTGTGATAACTGCATCAGTCTCCAGTCCGACTTTTTCCGGTTTTAATGTAGCTTGTAACGGTGCTGCAACCGGTGCAATTACAGCCACAGGTGGCGGAGGCACTGCACCATATACTTACTTATGGAATCCTTCCGGACAAACAACACAAACAGCAACAGGACTTGCAGCAAATACATATTCTGTGACTGTAACTGATGTAAGCGGATGTACGAATTCGGCATCGACTACACTTACTCAACCAGCTACAACTGTTTCGGCTTCAATTTCAGGATCAACAAATGTTACTTGCTTTGGTGCATCGAATGGAACAGCTACTGCCACTACTACAGGTGGTGTTTCTCCGTATACCTATTCATGGTCACCAAGCGGACAAACCACTGCAACAGCAACTGGGCTTGGACCTGTAAATTATACCGTAACAGCTACTGATCTGAATGGATGTACAAGTCAGCAATCTGTTCTGATCTCACAGCCAACTGCAGTTGGTGCAACAGTTTCGCAATTCGATAATGTTACTTGCCGTAACAACGCAAACGGGAGTATGACTATCGTTCCTTCAGGCGGTACCGGACCTTATACACATCATTGGTCAAACGGTGCAACTACTGCAGCTATCACAAACCTGGGACCAGGAAATTATACTGACACAATCCGTGATGCAAATAATTGTGTTTTTCTGATTAGCCAGATTATTACACAACCACCTGTCGTATTAGGAATTCCTGCATCATCAGTTGTGACTTCTAATGTAAATTGTTTTGGTGGTGCCGATGGAACAGCTTCTGTTAGTCCTACAGGTGGAACTTTGCCGTATGCTATTACATGGTCTAACGGTGATACCGGAACTGTTGCCGATTCATTGATCGCAGGAACTTATCAGGTGACAATCGTAGATGGAAATAACTGTTCTTTTGATTCGACAATTATTATTACTGCTCCAAGTGCATTAGCTTCTTCATTCGTGAATTATGCAACAACACCGGGCGGTACAGATATAGCTTGCTTCGGACAAACTACCGGACAAGCCAAAGTAACTGTTACCGGTGGTACTTTCCCTTATACTTATTCATGGTCGAATGGAGCAACAGTTGATTCAATCATAAATGTCGGAGCCGGAACTTATACAGTTACTGTAACCGATGATAATGGCTGTGTTCAGATCCTGACGGATACCATTACTCAACCTGCTGTTTTGGCAAACACACCAAACATCCGTAATGTCGCATGTAAGGGCGAGTCCAGCGGATTTATAATTGCAAACGTAGCAGGTGGATCACCGGCTTATTCTTATGCATGGACTCCAAACATTAGTACGAATGATAGTGCTTACTTAATTCCGGCAGGATTTTATTCATTGACTATAACAGATCTTAATGGTTGCACTCGAATCGATACGGTAACTATTACTGAACCTGATACGCTTGTACCTTTGATCCTGCCATCTACCTTCATTGGAGCCGTTAACCTTCGTTGCTTCGGCGATTCAAGCGGTTCAGCAACTGTCACAGTTTTTGGTGGGACACCACCTTTCACTTATGTATGGTCGACTGGAGATACTACTTTAAGCATTACTGATCTTGTTGCAGATAAAGTCACCGTACGGGTTGTGGATTCAAATGGTTGTTCAATTGAAAAAGATACAACTCTTACTCAACCACCGCCATTCCTGCATTTATCTGACATAGAAGACCCACTTTGTTTTGGCGATTCTTCCGGCTACATAAAAATTAATCTTTCAGGAAGTACACCACCTTATACTTATGCATGGAATACAGGGCAAACAACTGATTCCATCGGCGGTCTTACTTCAGGTTCTTTTTATGTGATAGTAGAAGATGTTAATAATTGTCAGGACAGTCTTAATTTTACAATGGCCAATCCTGATTCTATAATTGTTCCTGCAATTGTTTCAGATTATCAAGGGTATAATATCAGTTGTAATGGTGGTTCAAATGGAAGTATTGAAGTATTTCCATTCGGAGGTGATAATAACTTTACTTACACCTGGTCGAGTTCACAAACTACAGACAGTATCACCGGACTTACTGCAGGAAATTATGATCTCACAATTCTTGATGGTCGTGGTTGTAGAAAAGATACTTCTATCGTTTTGTCTGAACCGCTTCTGCTCAATTTAACTTTACTTCCTGACACATTCGTTGGTGGTACAAATGTGCGGTGTTTTGGTTATAACGATGGTGGAGTTCACTCCACAGTAATTGGTGGTGTTTCACCTTATCAATATTTATGGTCTAATGGTGATGTAGCAGATTCTGCAGTCGGATTATCGACAGGAACATATTTGCTGACTGTTACCGATAGCAATGGCTGTATCGTTCAGGATTCAGTAGATATCCTTGAACCGGATTCGATTGCACTCGCAGCTGTACTACCTGACTTCAATGGATTTGCTATTCCTTGTTTCGGTGATACATCCGCTTGTATCACTTTGAACATGATAGGAGGAAATTCTCCATTCACTTTTGTCTGGGATGGTGTCGACACTTTAACTGTACCTACCCGTTGCGATCTTGGTGCCGATACTTTGAACATTATGATACTCGACGGTAACGGATGTTCACTGGATACGTTCTTTATAATTTCTGGTCCGCCTCCGATTGGTTTCAATTCTGTCCTTTCAGGATTTGGCAGTTATAATATAAATTGTTTCGGCACAAATACTGGATCTATAGATGTTACGATGACAGGTGGAGTAGGTCCGTATGATTATATCTGGACTTCCAGCGATACAACAGAAGATCTTAATAATATAGGCGCCGGAAATTATCAGGTCAATGTAATGGACGCTAATGGTTGTGTTGATTCAGCTGCATTCACACTGACAGAGCCATTAGAATTGGATGCTACAGTTTCAAGTACGCCTACAACCTGCGGTCTGGATAATGGAACAGCAACAGCACTTCCGACGGGTGGAGTGTTGCCTTATACTTATTTATGGACAGGTTCACAAACTACTTCAACTGCGACTAATTTGCCGGCACAATTATACTTTATAACTGTGACTGATAGTTTAGGATGTACATTCAATGATGTTATCAGTGTAACTGCAAGTTCACAAGCTGTTGTCTCTATAAATTCATTCGTAAATAACACTTGCTTTGGTACCAGTGAAGGAACTGCAACAGCAACTTTAACAGGAGGTGTTGCGCCATTCGTTTATCTGTGGTCTAATGGTGATACTACTTTCACTGCCGATAGTCTGGCAGCCGGAAGTTATACTATCCAGGTAACTGATTCCAATAATTGTATTTCTACAGGTAACATTACGATCTCTGAACCAAATGCATTCAACTTTACATACGCTGTTAACAATGCATTTTGTAATGGTGCAAATAATGGTTCTGCAACTGTTACTGTAACCGGCGGAACAGGTTCTTATCAATTCAACTGGTCTAATGGTGATACCGGAATTTTTGCTGATAGTTTATCGGGTGGTTACGTAAGTGTGCAGGTAACGGATAGTGTCGGTTGTACTCTGATCGATTCTGTTAATATTGTTCAGGGAACCTCAATCAATTCTACAATCGCTGCTTCAAGTGATGTAACTTGTTTCGGAGGAAATAATGGTTCAGCCTCCGTGAATAGTGCAACAGGAGGGATTGGTCCTCTTACCTATACCTGGTCAAATGGAGATATCGGTTTATCAACGAACAATCTTATCGCAGGTGTTTATACGATGAACATAGTTGATGCTGTAAATTGTTCACTTGCATTGACTGTTACAATTAATGAACCACCACAATTGACTCTGAATCTTGCTGCAACAAATGTAACCTGCTTCGGTGACAATAATGGAATTGCTGATGCTCAGGTAGCCGGTGGTACTGGTACTTACTCATATGCGTGGACACCAAATATTTCATCAGATTCAATTCTTGTAAACCTTAGTCCGGGTACATACTCGGTTGTTATCACTGATCAGAATCTGTGTACAACAAATTCAACAGCTACAATCGTTGAACCGAATGAGATCGTTTCAGATGCGGGATTGAATATAAGTGATTGCGAAGAATCATTCATATTAAATGCATCTTTGAATTCACCTTATAATGGTCAATGGTCAGTTGTAACTGGAAGTGCGAATTTCTCTGATGTAACGTCACCAACAACAACAGTTTCGGGTCTAACATTAGGTAACAATGTTCTTTTATGGACGATAACTGATGGTTCATGTTTCGGTACTGATTCTTTAATAGTAAGAAGAAATACAGATGCAGAATGCGAACTTGATATCCCAACAGGAATTACTCCAAATGATGATGGAAAAAATGATCAGCTGGTAATTCATGGTATTGAAAGATATCCGGATAATGTCCTGACGATCTATAACCGTTGGGGAAATCTTGTTTATCAAAAAGAAAATTATGCTAACGAATGGGTTGGACAAAATAATTCAAATGAATTCCTTCCGGAAGGAACTTATTTCATAGTTCTGGTGATAAGGAATACAACTATTCAGATGACATCTTATATTGATCTGAGAAGACAATAGAGTAGGAGACAAAAAAAAGCCCGGTTCATTTGAACCGGGCTTTTTTGTATTTTAATGTTTTATCAGATCTTGATAATTGATCTTGTTACTTTTTTATTGTCGAATATCAGGTTGATAGTATACGATCCGCTTTCTCTGATCTTTTCATTTTTGTAAACATGTACATTTTTTCCCTTTGGAGCATCGAATGATTGGGTATCAAGAATTTTTCCGGATTCGTCACAGATCTGTATCCATACCTTTCCTGACTTTGGAAGAAAATAGGAAACATCAAATGATTTGTCAAATGGCAAAGGATTGATCTTTTCAATTGCAAGATTCACTTCGTTCTGCATTTTTATAGCAGCTAATGAATGCGAAATAAATTTTCCATTTATAAACGTCTGGCGAAGTCTGTAGTAGACAATTCCTGTTGTCGCTTTCGTTTTATCTGTATAAGTATATTCTTCAGTTTCTTTCATATCCGGATTAACAGGGACGCTTGCAACATTCATAAAATCAACTCCATTAATCGAACGTTCGATCGTGAATGACTTTATTTTATCATTGACAGAAGTTGACCAATGGATCTTTATCCCGCCATCTTTTTCTTCAAGCATAAAATTTAAAAGTGATTCAGCTAATGGTGCTGTATTTCCTGCAGTTCTCACAATGAGATTGTCGATGATAGCAATATCTTTTCCATCACCATTCATGCCTTTTGCAATTGTTACCTTTCCTGCATTCTTCCATGAAAGTGGTGTGTTTGGTGCATGCTGATTTGACCATACGATCACACTGTTAACAAAGATCTCGGCTTTTCCTTTAGCGGGATTATAAATGAACCTGTAAGTACGGAAGTTCATGTCGACAGGAATTTCGTATTCTGTTTTCGCCTTGAAGGATTCAATTCCGCCTCGCTTATTTTCCAGTCTGTATGCAATACTTATAAAACCATTTTCCATTCCAAAGTTAAACCCATTTTCTCTTGAAAAAAATGAACCACTTTTTTCATTTCTGCTGTAGTCAATACTTATGTCAATTCCTTCCTGATTCCATAATTCTGTTCCTTCAATTTCGAGATCAATGTCCTTTCCATTTGCTCCGGCAGATAAACCACCTGTTGATGAACGACCGCCTGACATTGAATGCGCATCTTTACTTACATTGATCGCATCAGGTCCTAATGTTGCTGCTGTAACCGGATCTTTCTCCCAGGTAAACTCCGTCAGTATATCTCCATTGCCAAGACTTGCTCCGCTTCCTTCACCTCCGGTTGCAGTAGCGCGTGTTTTACTGACATTGTTAACATTCAAGTATACCATTATTCCTGCTGTAATTGTAAGAACAAATGAAACACTCCCTGCTACAAGAAGTAATCTTGCTCTGAGCTTGTTCTTTTGTTTTTGGCGCTGTCTGTTTTTCATTTTATCGGATCTTGGATGTTAATTTTTAATCACCTTTTTCGTGATACGGTCATTGGCACTCTCAATTATTAAGATGTATGTTCCCGGCTCAAGTGCATCAAGATTTGTTATCTCAATTTTATTTTCACCGGAATCAGATTGATAGTCTTTCTGGAATTTTGTTTTTCCATCGCTGCTGATCAGTTGAATTGTTGTTTTCTGGCTCACTCCTGAACTTAAATTAATTCTCATTTCATTGCTAAATGGATTTGGAGAAACGGAGTTGATAGAAAGATTCTTTGAATTACTTTTCGGAGTTACTTTAGCAACCTTTGAATAGATAAAAGACCCGTCAGGAGCAATTTGTTTTAAACGATAATATGATTCTGTTCCTGTGTAGGAAATGTCATCGTAAGTATAATCTCTGATTTTATTATCAAATGAAGCCCTGATTTCATCAATCTGATTAAAGTTTATTCCATCAGCACTTCTTTCTACAATGAATTTATCAATTCCTTGTTCTGATTGAATATGCCAGTCAACCGAAACCATATCGTCAACTAATTTTGCATTTAATTGAATTGACGCTACTTCTACTGATGCAATCGTCCAGTCTTGATAGAGTACGGAATTTTCTATAGCAATTGTTCCTGTGGATTGTTTTGAACCCGTTGCAGTGGCAGTTGTAATATTCCAGCCACTACCTGTCCATTGTATAATATTCAATGGGCCCACTGCCATTCCTGATTCCAGAGTATTTTCTGTACCCAGATATGTAAGTGTGATGTTAGCCTTGATTCCGGTACCGGTAAATGACCACCAGCGATCAACAACATGTTCAGAAGCGAACGGAGGTCCTCCCGGAAATGTCATATCCAGAGCAGGGTAGGGAGTGTTGGGCGAATTTGTCGACCGGGTACTAACCGTGATCGTTTTTCCTAATCCGGTAGTGACAGTGAATTGCACCGGAATATATTTATTTTCTGAAACCCCAAATGGAATTTCATGACTTCCCGATGTCAGATTTTGCCAGCAAACCTGGCTGTTATTAATTGGAGTCGTGCCTTCACTGATGATATAACCTTTTGTTCTCCTGATTGCCGTAGGCAGACCATTTTCAATCGTAATCGTTTTTGCATTTAATTTTAATGCTCCTGACTGAAGATCCAGTTTAGTTCTGACTATTACATTATCTCCTGAAAGACTTGCTTTTGTATTTGTTCCTTGCAAATTGATTTTCAAAATTCCATATTTCGAACTTTCATTGCTGCTTACAATTGCTAATCCTGTAACAGAAATATTTTCAGATCCTGTGTATTCAATAATGCTATATGGATGTAATTCGTAACTTAAATTTCCTGTAACATCAATAGCAGCTCTGTTTGATTGATCACAGAAACCAGTAGGATTAGTTGTTGATATTGTTCCACCGGAATCGACATTCAGTTTGGAAAATCCATATTGTTGATTCGAGATTATTTGTCCTTTATTCAGAGCTAATGTTGCATTACTTTTGACCTGCAACATGTTTATACCTGATTGATTATTTGAAGCCAACAGGAAATTGCAGTTATTTACCATGACCTTACTTCCCGGCTGAATTTTTTGAATTATGTTTTCAATTGAACTTGTTGTTCCTGTTCTTGAATATGCCTGAAATCTCGGAGATTCATAACTGATCTCACCAAATGAATTTGTATTACCGTTTCCGCTTCGGGTAATTTTTCCTGAACCGGAAAAACTAACCAATGATCCTGCAAATTTTAAACTATTGACCGATGAAGTATTCTGACTGTTATTTTCCAGGTTAATTATTCCGCCTGATTGAATGAAAGCACCTCGTACAGCTACTGAAATATTTTCTGTATTGACAGATGTCTGATTATTATGAAATAAAAACTCACCACCGCTTTGGTTAAATTCTCTTATAACTTCTATTATACCGGTTCCCTGATTGTTTTTAACGGATAAAATTCCGCCGTTGATTCTTACGCTGTCAATCGATGCTGAAACAGAGCCGTTATTTTTTGAAAGTGATAATGATCCACCATTCATTTTTAAAATGCCCTGCACATTTAGTTGAGTGTTATGTGATGCAACCAATGCACCATAATTAAAACTATTTGTGCATCCGTTTATTTCAAAGTTTCCATTGATAGATAATTCTTCATTTCCTGATGATGCAGAACTGGTCACTTCAGCACTTTGAATTCCAGTTACGACAAAATCGCCGCCAACATTTAATTTTAACCTTAGATTATTCTGTATTCCGGAAATACTCGAAAGAGAAGTTCCTCTGAATTTATCATTTGCATTTTGAAAATTGATCTTGAAATTACGGGTCACGCTAAAGTTTCCTGTAGCACCAGCTGTGTGACAAGCAGTCTGTCCCATGAATATTCCTCCATTCAGATTCAGGTCACCAATTGTTGATGTGAATGTTCCTGAGTTGAGTGTAGCAATATTGTATACTATTCGTGTATCGCCTGTATTTTGTGTAAAACTTCCTGTAATGTTTAAAGTCGCATTTCCATTACTGACATTAGGAATTCCGGAGTTGTTAATGATCTTTACATTTCCTGTATTGAAAAAATTTCCTGTTACCTGAACAGTTATATTTCCATTTCCGTCATTGAGACCATAAAATACACCGCCATTGTTTGTGATGTTGCCTGTTGTCAGATTGAATGAAGATGCATGCGTTCCATTGTGTCCATAGAAAATTGAATTTGCATTTTTCAATACTATATTTCCAATTGAAGTATTTGTGATTGAACCCGATTTGTCAAGTGTGACCCAGCCTTGGTCAATTGTTAATGTGCCGGTCACTCTGTGATTTTCAAATTGATTATTCTGATTCCATTCAACTATAGAATTATTTCCGCCCGGAGAATTTATTTCAAGATTTCCAAAATTTCCTGTGATCTTATCACCAAGAGGAGTTGTATAGTTGAACCAGTTCTTTATTATCAGATTACTACCTGTTGCAAAATTCTCAACGCAACTTGTAAACAGAGTTGCTTCAGCAGATGTATTGATAGCGGGATCCCAGATGAATGTTCCGCCTGAGCTTATCTTGAATGACCGGCCGATAGAACCAACTGTTATCATTCCTTTATTCATGTTCATCCTTCCGTCAATAACTATGTTTCCGCCAATTGCTATTCTGATGTTTTGTCCTAGTGTCAATTGCCCGGTAGAAAATACCGTCAGGTTCTGACATGCTGCATCTGCCGGAATTGTAATTATGGAAGCATTGGCAATTGTGACATTATCGCCTGCACCCGGAATCCCTGAAGGGTTCCATATCGCCGGATTGTTCCAGTTTCCTGAACCGATTGATATTTTTGATCCTGCAAACACAGATGCAGGAAGAATAAAAGCAAGAATAAATATCCCGGCAATTATAGACTGTAAGGTTTTAGACAAATTGATTTGTTTTAGTCCTTTGTGCGTTAGTTTTAATGCTTTCTCCATGGTTTCTGTTTATTGTGCATTAACAACTTTCTTCTCACGAATGAGAATTGTGTGTTCGCCGTTGATCTTTTCCTGAATTATTACCGGATTTTCCAGACTTGTTTCATTCGTAAAATCCTGGTCTGAGACCTTTACTACTTCGATGGTCTCATTCGCTTTTGCCTGAGAACTGGAAGGGTTCGATAGATTTACTATAACAAGCCCCAGCGCCGTCATTGTTAGAATTCCTGTACTGATCATCAGTACTGTTTTCATCGATATCCGTAGCGCTAATCGCGGCTTCAATTCCGGTTTTTGCTTGTTCTTTGCTGGTTTCACTTTTGATGTGTTTTTTGGTTGTATCGATTTACGATTTCATGCGACAAAAGTCAGTTGGTAAGGGAAGGGGTTATTACAACTGTAAGAAATTGTTTGAATAATTGAAAAGTGAAGGGGGGAAAAGTGAAAAGTGAAAAGTGAAAAGTGAAAAGTGAAAAGTGGAGTGGGAGAGCTTGGAAGATTTAGGGCAAAAAAAAACGGAACTGAGTAGGCTCAGTTCCGTGGGTAGTTTCCTTAATCGTTTATTTTTATGAATTCACGAAGACAAGATCTTCGGGAAGAATTGTATTGTTTTCAGACATGATGGCTGCTCTTTCGATAACTGCTTTCAATTCGCGGATGTTACCGGGCCATTTGTATTCAAGTAGAAATTTTGTTGCTTCTTTGCTTAATTGAATGTTTGGCATTCTATTCTCTTTGCAGAAATCGGCAAGGAAGTTTTTTGATAGTAAAACAACATCATCACCTCTTTCCAATAGAGTAGGCAGGTGAATCAGAAATCCTTGAAGCCTGTAAAAAAGATCTTCTCTGAACCGGCCTTCTTTAACTTCCTGAACAAGATTTTTATTGGTTGCCGCAATCACGCGGACGTCAAGTTTAATTGATTTATTACTTCCTATACGCGTTACTTCTTTTTCCTGCAGTACACGCAATAGTTTTGTCTGCATCATCATATCCATTTCGCCGATCTCATCAAGGAAGATAGTTCCTTCATTCGCTTCTTCAAATTTTCCTATTCTGCGATCGCGGGCATCTGTAAATGCACCTTTCTCATGACCAAACAATTCACTTTCGATAAGGTCTTCCGGGATTGCACCCATATTTACTGTTACGAAAGGTTTTCTTGCCCGTTGTGAATTATAATGAATTGCACGCGACACCAGTTCTTTTCCCGTTCCACTTTGACCGGTTACTAAAACCATGATATTGCTCTTTTCAACCTTTTGAATTAAACGCAAAACTTTCAATACAGGGCTGCTATTTCCTAAAATATTATTGTATTTATTCCGGTCGATTACGATTTCTTTCAAAGCATCATTCTCCTGTTTCAAATACACATTCTTACAAAGTGTCTTTACAGAATTTTCCAGATTCACTAAAGCGTTATCATTTTTTATGATGTAATCAGATGCACCTTTTCTATACGTATCAATTACGACATCGATCTTCTCCTGACCTGATACCATGACACATTGAATATTGTCGTTGTAATTTTTTATTTTTTCCATCAGTTCAATTCCATTCATACCCGGAAGCATGTAGTCAATTGAAACGATATCGGGATTCAAGTGTAAGTTGCTTAAACAATCCTGCGGCGACATGAAATGTGTAACTTCACAGTTGTCGAGTTTTTCCAAAGTTTTTTTGATCAGACTCCCTAAGAAGTGATCATCCTCTACTATAAATACTTTTATCAGTCCCATTGTTTTAAACACTTTTATGTGAATCTTTTTATGCTTTCTAAGGTCATTTTGTTGCGTTAAAGCCTTATTAAAACGGTACATTTACTGCCTTAATCTTACACTTTTATTTCCCTATGAAAAGCAGGCTGATATTGACCATTATCGTGATTTTTCTTGCGACTCCTCTCTGGATGAGGATAGGGTGGGAATTTTCGCCAAAGCGCAAGCTTAATTTGCTTATTGTCGATAAAACGGTTTTAAACTCCAATAGTTTTAAGCATCGGTCAATAAACTGGATTCTGGACTATGAAAAATACATCAAACCTGACGGTTCTTTCTACGATATCAATAATGATTACTTCGGATTCTTCCCAAAAGAAGACGAAAAGTATCAGATCAATGACTTTGAAAAACTCGATGAGCCGGAAGTAGATAGCTTATCTAAGGTTTACAATCTTGCTTATTTCGCCGACACCTATGGCGTCCTGGGAAATGAGTGGTATTCTCACAGAGATATTAATGACAATTCTGAAAGTATCTATGGCGGATTAACCGAGAAAGATCTGCTCCTCATGAAAAAAATGAAGAGCAAGAATAAACCGGTGATCGCAGAATTCAATACTATCGGATATCCGACCCCGGTTGATATGCGACATCAGTTTGAAAAATTATGGGGAATCGAGTGGACAGGCTGGATGGCGCGTCACATCGCATCTCTTGACACAGTGAACAATCCGGACCTTCCTAAATGGATCGTCAGGGCCTATAAAAAGGAACACAACGGCATCTGGAATTTTAAAAAAGATGGAATGCTATTCATACATGAAACAGGAAGAGTTCTTGTTCTTGAAACGGGAAAAGAACTTAATGATGCAATTCCTAAAATCTACACCGATAAAGTAAATCAGGAAGCTTTTGATGTTCCTGCAGTCATGATCTATCCTTATTGGATAGATATCATGGTAAATAAAAATGACACCAATAATATTATTTCCAAATACGTTTTAGGAACAAATCCTGCCGGAGAAGCATTGCTTTCCGCAAATGGTATCCCGAAAATTTTCCCTGCTATCATTCACAGAAATAAAGATTTTCAGTTTTATTACTTCTGTGGTGACTTTGCTGACAATCCCACTAAATTCCGATTCGCAAAATTGACCGGCATTACTACTCTGAAATTTTTGATGTACAATGCAGTAGATGTTACAGACAGAAACAGATTCTTCTGGGAATTTTATTTACCGATGATGAAGAAGATCCTGAAGAAAAGCTACACCTCTATATGATTCGATAAAAATTAATAATTAATTATTTCTTAGCTCTGGTAAAGCCACGGCGTTTCATCTCACCCCAGTTTTTAACTCCTGTCATTAGATCGAGATTCCCTCTGATGGCGTAGTAAACGGTCAGTGGGTGAATAAATAATGGCTCGATCAGAGCTGTACCAAGTAAACGCAAAATGTCGCGCTTCTTTTTGTACTGATGGAAACTTAATTCTTCAAATAAGATAGCAGCAGTGGAGTACATGATCGCAAAAGCATAGATAAGTACGAATAGTACAACAAACAATTCAACGTTTAAAATTCCTAAAAAGGCCATCATAATAAGATAGAGAAATGCTGTCGTTTCTACGATAGGTGCCATGTACTCGAATAATAACCAGAATGGCATACTTACCATTCCCAGAAATTTATACTTCGGATTAAAGATCAGTTTTTTGTGTATCCAAAGCGTCTCTGCCGTACCTCTTGTCCAACGATTTCTTTGTTTACTTAAGATCTTAAAACTACTCGGTGCTTCTGTCCAGCAAAGTGGATCAGGCAGATAGACTACCCGGTATTTTTCTTTCTTCCTTTCTTCCATATACCTTCGCATACGGATAACCAATTCCATGTCTTCGCCAACCGTATTATGGTTGTAGCCACCGGCATCAATTGCAATCTTTTTATCAAACATTCCAAAGGCACCTGAGATAAGGATCAGTCCATTTAATCTGCTCCAGGCCATACGCCCTAATAAGAATGCACGGATATATTCTAAAACTTGTATACGGGGAATTATTTCAGTCGGTAAATTTACTTTCGTGATCTTACCTTCGTTTACTTCACATGAATTGGCAATTCGAACAACGCCACCAACTGCTATGACTCTGTCAGTTTCTGTTTGCTCCATAAATGGCTTAACCATTTTTAGCAACGATTCATATTCAAGGATACAATCCACATCAATTGCTGCAAAGATACCGTACCGTGAAATATTGATCCCTGAGTTCAATGCATCGGCTTTACCACCATTGACCTTATCGACAACTGTCAATTTACTTAATGATGGAATAGTGGATTTATATACTGCCCGGATAGGCTTTGATCCGATCTTTTCTTCAAATGCATATGGTACCGCTTCCAGATTATATGCTTCAATCATTAATTCAAGGGTATTGTCCTTGGATCCGTCATTGACAATGATCACTTCGAAATTTACGTAGTGAATATTCAGAAGCGACCGCACATTTTCTACAATGGTCTTGGACTCATTATAAGCCGGAGCAATTATAGAAATGGATGGGGCAGAAGGAGCAGCAAGAATGTCCCGATAATCTATGAAACTGTTCCGACGCATGTAATTGATGATGTCAAATGCAGATACAGTCGACAAAAGGAAGTAGGTGCCAAATAAAATACAGCTGTAGACCAAAATAAAATGATCTGCGAACTTTGTAAAATAATAGAAAAACAAACCCATAGTTTATAGCCTCCTGTCACGTGCGTGACGAATCATTAATTGTAGTTGTGGTCCTGATTGATTGAAAATTGATTCAATCAACTGTTCACCGTTAGTATGTATTGATAACAGGGAGCGAACCGCCTGAATCGATACGGGATAATCTTCGATCGGCTGACGAATGATCTTTTCCAGAACAGGAACAGATTTTGAACTTCCGATTATTTCAAGTGTTTTTAAGATCTCTGTTTTCAGAACAAGATTTTCCAGCGGATAAATTTCCAGAAGAGATTCTTCTCCGTCTGTTGCACTTAATTCTCTTAATGCCCGGATAACTGCAAGCTTTAAACGAACATCCGGACTCTTTAATAGAACTAATAATGTTTTAATGGATTCTCTTTGTCTGAATCTTCCGATCATCTGTATGCAAAAAACAACAACGTCTTTGTTTTTAGAATTCAACCAATGACTGAAATCCGGAATCATGTGTTCAGGCATTTTGGTCAGCATATTATAAATGTTTGCCGAATCCCAATCCGATAAATGTTCTGTTTCTTTTGCAAGGAAAGCAAGTGGATCAGTATCGCTGAGTTTCATCAGCGCAATACGCGTTTCCATTCTCAGAATTTCATTCTTACTGTTTAAGAATCCGCTGATCTCATTGTATCCTGACTTCACATTCATGATCGCCAGTTCTTTCATTCCTTTTGCAATAATGTACCAGCGTTTGCTCTTCAATTTTATTATTGAATCCCTTTCGAAGCCAAGATATTTGTAAATTTCTTCTAGTCGTTCTGCTGTCTCACCTGTGAAATTTTCATGTAAATGGATTATTTCATCAAGCAGGGTAGAGCGGTTGAAATGAATTTGGAGATCGATCTTGTCGACCATTGATAAAACTTTTTTCTCATCCAGCCCTTCATCAAATAATAACTGACGGAACACTGGCTGATACTTTTTTAAAAGTTCAGTCTTTTTATTCAACCTTTTGGTCTTGTAAATTCTGCTTCCCATTATCACTCCAAGTAGTATAAGGATGATGATCATGAAAAGAATAGTTACTCCAATAAGAATTCTGATGTGTACAGGAAAGCTATAAATAGATCGCCCTACCTCATCTACAGAGTACTGCAGATCAGAAAAATTAATTTGTAGAAGTATGGACGAAATGAGATTCAAATTATTAGTTTGATAATTGTTTATTAAGTTCTTCTATCTGCTTTTCTACAGAGTTTCTTCGTGCATTGATAAAGGATTTCAGTCCCGGAATAAAATTACCCGGATCAAGAGGATCGCCGACGGTTGTGTTAACGTTGGTATCGAAATCTGTATTGGAGTACATTTTATTTACATCAGCATATACTGAGACTCTGATCCGCAGACTCAAACTATCAATTTTTTGATTAATTATTTCTTCGCTGAAATGTTTACGAAGCAGTTCATTCATAATTGAAAGGTATCGTCTCTGAATGATTTTATTTTCGCCCAATGTTTTTTCCAACAGTGGCCGGGCTTGCTTGTAAGGTACAGAATCAGGTACCAATATGTCCAGGTTTTCAAGTTGATGCAAGGGCATCACAGGATTCCAGGCAGCAAAACTATAATTCCCGTCCAATGAGATCCATTGCCATTTAGTAGTTACTGTATCATGATAGATAAAGAAGTTGTGAGGATAAAACATATTATAGGCGTCGATGTTACCGATAATATTATTGATTGCCCAGGCTCTCAGACATTTGTCGAGATTAAAAGCAGATTCTAGTTTTTTTGTATACTCCTCAGGAGTAGAAATTGTATCGTTGATTACCCGGATAAATTTGACAAGATCGGTCCAGTCGTTTTTCTTTGTGTTGTTTTTTAATACATACCGGTTCCAGTATTTCATTGGTTCATTTCCAATGTAAACGAAATTAGCCTGAGGTTCGCCCTGAAATAAATTTCCTGCTGAACTTTTAAAACGTGTTTCCAGAAATACCTTATCGATACTTTCGTTCACCAGATACAATCCCCAGTACTTATCATTCAGGTAAACTTTAGCATAAGTTGCACGTGGCGCCGGTAAACCTTCACTGTTCATCATGTCGAGATAGATCTTTTCGCGCATCATCGACGGATCCTTGAAGTTGTTTGTGAGGTTCAACTCTTCGATGCCGTGAAAATCCTGTCCTTTGATGAACTTGTTGAATTTTATGCGGAATGGTTTTTTCTTTCCCGGATAAAATTCATAAGAAGATTCTCCTTTGAACCGGACTCCGGTAGAGTAGAATTTTTTAGGGTCGATGATCACATTCGCCTGTAAATAGTTATTCAACTCCAGCGAATCCATCATTTTTTATTCAAGGTAAGTGAATCCCAGAAACTACATTGAGTGAAATTGATACGAATCACATGGATAGAATCTTTTTCGAAAAAACTCTTTCCGTAATCTTTCTTCGATACTTTTTTAACTGCATCCTTCGTTTGAGCAAAAAGATCTGCCTGAGTGATGAAAGTTACCAGAAGTGTGAATAGTATATATTTTCTAAGCATTTTTTGTGTGGATCAGAATACTGTTTTAAGCGTTATGCCTGTTGAAACTCTTCTTGTGTAAATTGTAAATGCATCTGAAGCATCTCCACTAAGTCCACTGGTACGAAGCGGTTCTCTGGAATATGAGGCATCTACTTTAATCACCCATCTTCCAAAAGCACTTTTCTGTGCTTCAATTCCGGCAGAGTAGGAGCGGGTTTGAATACCTTGTTCAAGTCTGGCCGATTCATCCGGTGATTTACCTCTGCTTAGTTTTATACCAAGATAATTGTCGCCATCGCCGAAGTATTTTCTTGCAGCAACGATCATGGTAAGTGATGTGTTTTTTAGTGAAGTAGACTGAAAAGTTGAATCAGTTTTAGGATTGATGTATGCCCTGAAATTAAACCAATAATCTTTGTAATAATTTCCCAGACTTGTTGTGTAGAAAGAAGAGCTTTCTGTGAATGTCTGATATCTTATTCCGGCAGAATATTCAAAACCTGCAGGAAGTTTAAAGTATAATTCAGCGCCATACTTTTCTTTTGGAAAGATTGCATCATATGCATACCCTACAAAAAGATTTGCGTAGATATTTTTTGTAAAATGAGCATAACTTTCGACTTCATATTGAAATCCCCGCTTACCGAATTTATTCGCTGTATTGATCCTCATAGTAAGAGATCCAAATGTAAAGTTCCTTCCAACTTGCGCTGAAAGAAATTCCTGAGGTTTTTTCCCAAATGAAAATTCGTCGACTGAATAGCTGGTCTGAAAATTACTATTCAATCGTTTTCTTCCAAGACTATTCATCAATTGCAATGCTTCTTTATTTCCGGGATTAAAATCGAGGATCCTTCGTAAGGTCAAAGCGGCATTTCCTTTATCCTCGAGTTTCATCTGAAGTTTAGCCTTTTTCAGAAGTAATTCTTCTGAATTGGGATAGTAACTCAAAGCAATTTTCAGGTAATCGTTTGCTACTTGGTAGTTTTCACTCCAGAATTCAACATCAAAAAGTGCACTCAGTGCTTCCTGATCATTTTCTCTCTCGATCAACACACGGCTTAATTCTGTTCGCGCCATATCGTAGTTTTTCTGCCATGTATAAGTCCTGGCTAAAAACGTACGTACATCATAATAATTTGGTTTTTTTTCGAGAATCTTCTGACAAATTCTTCGTGCCTGTGAATAATTATCATTGAAACTTAATTCGCGGGCTTTCTTGAAGAGTGCATCCAGATCTGTTGTATCAGTAACAATAACCAAGGTGTCTGATGCCTTTGTCTGGGCTGAGCTTCTAAGGCTTAATCCGGACAGGGTAAAAATTAAAAAAATCAAAAAATAGTTGACTCTCGGTTGCATTTTCTTTTTTGATGGGGGAAATTGTTTTTGATCTTACTGAAACAAAAAAACCGGCCATCACTTTTGAATTTCTTATTCGTTAAATCAATACGATTTCATCAAAAGCCGTTTTACCCTGACAGAAAGTTCGTTAGGGCTAAAAGGCTTTGTAATGAAATCGTCTGCTCCTAATTGAAATGCTTCCAATACGGTTTTTTCCAAACCAATTGATGAAACAATAATGATAGGAACTTTTATATTCAATTGTTTTCTTACTTGATGCACGATCTCGAGCCCGGTTAAATAGGGCATCATGATATCGGTAATAATAATGTCTGGTCTTAATTTGTCGATCTTATCAATCGCTTCCTTACCGTCTTTTGCAAGTATAACTTCATAGCCCTCTTTTTCAAGCTTGAACTCTACCATTTTAAGGACCATTTCATCGTCTTCGCAAACTAAGACCTTCATTTATTTTGTGTTTGTTTTAAAGCGGCTGCAAGATAGTATTTTATCCTACTATTTGGGTGAAAATACACTCTTGAGAATTAGTTTATTTCACTCTATTTTAGAGTGGTTAACTCTGATCTTAATTGAGCGTACGCCTGACTGGTTCTTGATTCGATTTCAATGAGTAATTCATCAACCGCAGGTTCCTTCAATTCTTTCTCATTCATCAACTCAACTTTCGAAAGTGCATTCTGTATTTCTGACATGCCCATGTAGCCAAATGAAGGTTTGATTCTGTGTGCAACTTTTCTGAACTCATCCCAGTTTTTATTTTTGAAATGTTCATACATTTCAGTTATTGCTTCCGGAGTTTTATTCAGAAACATTTCTATCATCTCAATTACAAATGCTTCATTACCTTCTGCAATTTGCTTGAGATAATTAAGATTTATTTTTGGTGCATTCAGGAAGTGATTGATCGCTTCTTTATGAGGTACAGCCGGTTTTGATTGCCCGATTGTAGCACCCGTCTGGCCTCCCTGATTTGATTGATTATTTAATTTCACTTCCGCTGTTTTTTGCTCAAAATGAGTATTTTGAACTTGTTTCAACGAAGGATTGTGACTTTGGGTTAGCGCAATTATCTTTTTCTTTAAATCAAGTGGATCGAATGGTTTGTTGATATGATCATTCATTCCGTGATCTTTGCATTTCTGCTTTTCTGATGCCGTTGCATGTGCTGTCATTGCCATTATTGGTACCGAGCAAAATGGCTCCGGTAACGTTGTCCTGATGGTTTTTGAAGCAGTTAATCCATCCATAATGGGCATTTGTATGTCCATCAGAATCAAGTCATAACGCTCATTTTTCGCAAACCTGATCGCTTCTTCCCCATTATCGGCAAAATCGATCGTTGTTTGCCAGTCAGAGAATATCTTCCTCACTATCAATTGATTAATCTTATTATCCTCTGCAATTAAAATTCTGAGGTGAGAGATACTATACTCACTGTCTTTTTGAATTTCTACTTTTTTAATGGATTCAATTATCGGATAGACGATATGAAATGAAAAAGTTGTGCCTATTCCTGATTTACTCTTGACCGAAATCTCCCCTTCCTGAAGCTCAATGAGTTTTTTTACGATCGTCAGCCCTAAACCTGTTCCACCAAATTTTCTGGTCGTATCTGAACTAGCCTGAGTAAAACTATCAAAAATAGTGGCTATGCTTTTTTCAGGAATTCCAATTCCGGAATCTTTTATTTCAAATTGGACAGTGACTTTGTTATTCACTTTCTGACCGACTCTGGCAATGATCCTCACTTCACCCTTTTCAGTGAACTTGATCGCATTGCTGATCAGATTATTTATGATCTGTGAAAGTCGGGTAGGGTCGCCACTGATAGTAGCCGGAAGTTTAGGATCTACTTCTGATACTAGTTGAATTCCTTTTTCATCGGCCTTGGCCTGAAATAATTCTATGGCATGCTTCACTGATTGATTAATATTGAACGGTACTTCTTCGAATGTCATTTTACCGGTTTCTATCTTTGAAAAATCAAGAATGTCGTCGATGATCACCATAAGATTGTCTGAACACATTTTAATTGAACTCAGGTAACCTGATTGTTCTTCATTAAGATTTGTATTCAGCAAAATGCGGGTAAGTTCAATGATATCGTTCATAGGTGTACGGATCTCATGACTCATATTGGCAAGAAAATTTTCTTTGATCTTTGCTGTTTCTTCTGCTAATTGTTTGGCATTTTCCAGCTGCTCCAGAATCTTTTTGTGAGCCGTAACATCCGCTGCAATACCTATAACTCCGATGATTGTATTTTCATTATCTCTGATAGAAGTATAAAAGATCTCGAAGTATTTATTTTCCCACTCCGCAACGATCTTTACTTCTTGTCCTTCCAATGCCTTATGAAAATACTCAAGCTGAATCGGAATATCTTTTGAAAAATTCGCTAAGGGTTGATTGATAAATTTTTCTTTATCAATTTTTAATTCCTCCAGACCTTTTCCTTCAAAAAGTGTGAACTCACTGTTTTTATTTAAAGCAAATAATATAATAGGAGCATTGGCAACAACAGCCTTTAACTGGTTTTGAGTTGTGCTTAATTGTAATTCAAGTTCACGCTGACGAGATGCCTGTTCTTTTAAGTTAACCATGTATCGCACACTTTGTGCAATTCCGTCGCCTGTCAGAAGATCTTTCGGAATGTAATCGTTCGCTCCGGTCTTCATTGCTTCAACGGCAATTTTCTCATCACCCTGACTGGTAACGATAATGATAGGGGATTGATTACCTGCTTTACGGATTTCTTTTAAAAGGTCAATACCTGTTCCGCCCGGTAAATTGTAGTCAAGGAAAATACAATCGTACTCCTGATTTTGTGTCGCAGCTTTTCCACTTTCATGGTCTTCTGCAAAATATAAATCGTGATTAATGCTTGCACTTTTTAATGCCTTCTTAATGATCAACCGATCCAACTCGTCGTCCTCGACAACAAGTATCTGAAATTTTCTATCTGCCATTTGTAAATATGTTTATGCCCATGTTTTGTAAGCATAATATTTTACTCTGATGGCTGTTTTACGTTGAGGACAAAAGTTTAGAAACCTTACGTTTTTAAGCAGGAATTAGGGAAAATCAGATAGTTTCTTGCGTTTTTTTGGTAAGTAGCAATTGGTGAGTGGTAAGGAGCAATAGGTACCTAAATGTCAATACTTTCTTTTAGCATCTGTATTGATTGGATTCACAATTTGAAACTAGTGCGAATTGCCACTCATCATTGAACACTCACCATAAAAAGAAATTTCTAACATACTAGTAACTGGTGCTACTTACCACTCACCAATTACTACAAACTACTTCTGCACAAAAAAGAAATCAATCAAATCAAAAAACTGCTGTACACTATACGGCGATTTTTGTGACATATATTCATCAATAGCAGCGGAGATCTCTTTTGGTGTAATGTATCCGTTTAGATCAACATCTAATCGGCGATAAATTCCAGGGATCACTGTGTGTTCTTCAGGATTTGCAGCAGCTCTGTCAGACGACCATTTTTGTTCAACATCCGGTTTACGTTCTGCAAGTTTGTCGAATGCTCTCAGGTATTCGATCACGGCAGGTAATGCTGCCAAGGGAATCCTTTCTGAAAGCTTCTTCGATCATTTCTTCTGTAATGGTTACGCCTTCTTCATTGACAACTGCGTATGCAGCACTGTTCAATTCAAGATCGCGGTAGTCAGGAATTCCATCATCATCTTTATCCAATGGTTTTCCATTCACGTCGACTTGATTAGAAGCCGGAGTTGCAGAGGAATCATCACGCACATCCGGAATTCCATCTCCATCGGCATCGTCACTTGTCAGCTCTTCGAAGTTGACTCCACGTACATCAGGAACATAGTTGTAACGGCTGTTCTTTCTGTCTCTTTCAGCACCAAAATCAAATCTGAATGCAATAGATGTAAAGAAGAATTTATCTTTTTTATCGTTGCCCTGACGTCCTTCAATTCCTTCAGGAGTAATCCCATCGATATAATCTGTATTCGTTGTGTGAAGAATTGAACTGAAGTCAAGTGAACATTTGTTTCCTATCTTAAACCGAACCCCGGCACCAACCGGAAAACCAATTGCTGATTCTTTATACTTTCCAAAGCCATCGATATTTGCATCACGAAGACTTGTTTCGTATGAATAATCTCTGCGTGTAGCAGGTGAACCTGAATTATTTCCGGATTCAGGAGCGTTTCTTACTGAACCATCATTCCAGTAATAATAGAAATTACCATTCGCATCAAACAAATCTGTTTTAGATCGGAATGAAATGTATTCAACTCCGGCAGTTACATAGGGAAACAAGACCTGATCACTTCTTTTCTTGCTGACCAGTTCGTATCGGACACGCAAACTTTGTGAAAAAACTGAAGCTCTGAAATTAGAATGTTTGTCGACAGTGTTTTCTTCTCCTGTCATTCTTCCTGAGAGGAAAAACAGTCCAAACGATAATGGACCATCAGTATGATTCTGGATGCTGAATTCCAGACCTGAATTTGCTGTCAATGGTTGATTGAGTCTGTTATAACCAATGTCTCCATTGAAATTCATTACGCCCTGAGAAATGCTGAGCACAGGTAATTTAAAGGAACTTTTTTTTGGTGCTTCTTGTGCAGAAGAATTATTTGTAATGAAAAAAGTTAATGCTAAAGAGCAGGTGAGGAGTATTCGCATTGTGTGGTTATTAGTAATCTCTGATTCTATTGATTGATTTTTTTATTTGCCTGAGCCTGATTGACCGGTATTCTTTCACCATTATCATATGCAACGATGAATGCATCTTTTACCAGTTCCTTTGTCTTTATGCCGAATGCTTTTGCCTCTTCATAAGAAGAAAAACTTCCGATAATATATTTCTTCCAGCCTTCATGATTTGTCAATTCGACATTGTCTGTAACCTTGTATTTCTTTTCGAAGAACTGACCATTTCGCGCCGGACTCTTTCTCGTTGCACAGATCTGGACTTTGTAAAAGATTCCTGTTTGTGGCGCCGGCAGATTCAGGTCAACATTTGCAGTTGTTGCACTTGCCGTTGTATTATTACTTTCTAATGCTTTAGCAGCCATAAGTTGTCTTTCATTTTCACTGCTGATCAATGCATCAATAATTGAATCGGGAGTTGCGTCATCAGCAATTACTTCTGCACTTCTTTCTGATTCAGATTTGTTTTCATCTGTACCATATACAAGCATTCCATTTATCTCCGGAGCAGTTTTGGATGAAGATGAATGTACCAGATAAGAAATGGTAAACGACGATTCAGTTGGAAAGGTTGTCCAGGAAAACACTGCTTTCTGTCCTTCAAAAGTGAAAGTCGAACCAAATGTTTCAATAGCAGATGCATTAAAATTGACCGGAATATCATCAATAAACTGAGCACCGCTTGTTTCCTGATTAGGATGAATGGTCAACTCAACTCTGTATTCCCCTTTGTCAGGATTAACACTGATTAATTTCCTTTCTACGTTTGGTCTGTTTTGAGCCTCAATTGCTGAATTGCTTACAGTAATTTCAATCGGGTCTAATGCAAGCTTCTGAGTTTTTTCATCCTGGATATAATAGAAAAGTCCATTCACAACTTGTTTGCCATCAATGTTGTCCGAAACTTTTACTTTGTATGAAACAGAAAATACTTCATCAGCAGGGAGGGAGATCCAGATAAATTTTGCACTCTCTTCGTCATTGATGAATTGTGCCTTCTTAGTGTCAATTGCCTCTGCAGTAAATCCTTTCGGAAGAAATTGTTGCAAACGGGCGAAGCCGGTTTGTTTTCCCTTATGAACTGTGAGGGTAACGGTAAATTCAGTTCCCGGTTTTACTTCTGTGGGAAAAGACTGTTCAACAAAAATACTTGATTCAGGAGTAACGAAGATCGATGCAATAAAGATCGATAATGCCGAGGCAAACAGGAGTACGATTTTAATCATTGGGCTTGAATATTATTCAGGCCTCAAATTAGCTTAACAAATGAAACTTCTCCGAATGAAAATGATGCAGTTATCCAATGTCAAATGTTGATAACCACTCGCTTATCAGAAGTTCGGTTTCAGTAAGTATCTGCTGTAAAAATCATTGATGTGTTTTACCGCGTGGTCCGCGTCATCAGCAAGGAAGACGAGGTCGAGGTCGGCAGGATTGATCATTTTTTCAGCAACCAAAACTGTCTTGATCCAGTCGAAAAGTCCGGCCCAATATTCTTTTCCGGCCAGAACGATCGGAAATTTTCCAATCTTTTTAGTCTGAATCAACGTCAATGCCTCAAACAATTCATCCATTGTTCCAAATCCTCCGGGCAAAACAACAAAGCCTTGAGCATACTTAATGAACATCAATTTACGCACGAAAAAATAGTCGAAAGTGATCAACTTATCAGGATCGATATAAGGATTTGAACTTTGCTCAAAAGGTAATTCTATGTTTAATCCAACCGATTTCCCACCGGCCGTTTTCGCTCCCTTATTTGCGGCTTCCATAATTCCGGGTCCACCTCCGGTGATGATACCGTAGCCTTCTTTTGTCAACTTGAAAGCAATTTCTTCCGCGAGATGATAGAAGTGATGATCCGGACTTGTTCTCGCTGAACCGAATATAGAAACACAAGGTCCGATCTTACTAAGCTTTTCAAAACCATCTACAAATTCAGACATGATCTTGAAGATCTGCCATGTATCGTGAGCTTTAATTTCCTGCCAGTCTTTATCCGAAAACGCACGTCGGATTTTTAATTCATCGTAATTCATTGAGGTGTTTTTATGTTTTTTAATCGGCAATCACCTTTGACCTTTGACCCTTGACCTATTTATAATCTGTAAATAGGTCAAGGGTCAAAGGTCAAGGGTCACGATGTTGAGGTGTAGTCTGCAGACTACACCCCAACATCGGATAAGCCCTAGTTTAACGCAGCCTTCTTCCTAAGGTTGCCTGTTTTTTGTGTAATAGAAAGTTCTGTTTTGAGAAATTCTGCTGTAATGCTGTCTTTATTTTTAATGATCTCTCTTGGAGTTCCTTCACAAATAATTGTACCACCACGAACGCCACCTTCCGGACCAAGATCAAAAATGTAATCTGATGCTTTTATCATATCCATGTTATGTTCTATGACCATAACAGTATTTCCTTTGTCTACTAATCGATTAAGGACATCAAGTAAAATACTTACATCTTCAAAATGCAATCCTGTTGTAGGTTCATCTAAAATATAAAACGTATTGCCGGTATCCCGCTTCGATAATTCTGATGCCAGTTTTACACGTTGTGCTTCACCACCACTTAAGGTTGTGCTCTGCTGTCCAAGTGTAACGTAGCCTAATCCAACTTCTGCAAGCGTTTTAATTTTCTGTAAAATATGCGGCATGTTCGTAAAGAAATTTACTGCTTCTTCAATACTCATGTCCAGAATGTCGCTGATCGATTTTCCTCTGTATCTTATTTCGAGCGTCTCACGGTTGTATCTTTTACCACGACATGTTTCACATTCTACATACACATCAGGAAGAAAATTCATTTCTATAACACGCATTCCGCCGCCCTGACAAGTTTCGCATCGACCGCCTTTTACATTGAAAGAAAAACGACCGGGCTGATACCCTCTGATCGCTGCTTCGGGAAGTTGAGCAAATAAATTTCTGATGTCTGTAAATACTCCAGTATAAGTTGCAGGATTTGAACGGGGCGTTCTTCCAATTGGTGACTGATCTATCTCAATCACTTTGTCGACGTGTTGTAATCCTTTAATTGTTTTATACGGTAATGGCTTCTGAACAGAATTATAAAAATGCTGATTCAAAATAGGGTAGAGGGTTTCATTGATCAAAGAAGATTTTCCACTTCCGGAAACACCCGTTACACATATCAGTTTTCTTAATGGAATTTTTATACTTACGTTTTTAAGGTTATGTCCTGTAGCATCTTTTAATTCAATGTACTTGCCATTTCCTTCTCTGTATTTCAGAGGTGCAAAAATTGATTTTCGCTCACTAAGATAATCTGTTGTAAGTCCCGGTTGCTTCATGATCTCTTCCGGTGTGCCTTGTGCAACAATCTGACCGCCATGTACACCGGCTCCCGGACCAAGATCGATCACATAATCAGCAGCAAGAATTGTTTCTTTATCATGTTCTACTACTATAACAGTATTCCCTGCATCGCGTAATTCCTGTAAGGATTTTATAAGCCTTACATTATCCCGCTGATGTAAACCAATGCTTGGTTCATCAAGAATATAGAGTACTCCAACCAGTTGTGAACCGATCTGAGTAGCTAAACGGATCCGCTGTGTTTCGCCGCCACTCAGTGTTTTTGAACTTCTGTTTAGCGTGAGATAATCAAGTCCGACATCCAGCAAAAACTTAATCCGCTTTTTGATTTCTTTGATCACTTCTGTACCGATCTTTTTTTGCTTGACAGAAAGTTTGTCTTCCAGTTTCGAAAACCAATCACTCAGAATCTGAATATCAGTATTCGCTAATTCTGAAATATTCTTATTGTTGATCTTAAAATAAAGAGCTTCTTTTTTTAAACGGTCGCCTTTGCATTCAGGACAACTAACATGTTGCATGAAACCCTGGATCCATCTTTTCATGGAAGGTGAAGCAGATTCATTTTCCTGATTAACAATGAAGTTAACGATGCCTTCGTAAGTCGATGGCTGATGATATGCACTTCCGGATTGATCGGATGCAACATTCAGTACATCATCACTTCCATATAAAATTATGTTCAGCGATTCCTCCGAAATTTCATCCAGAGGAGTTGACATATTGAACTGATATTTTCTTCCTAATGCTATAAGTTGTTTGAAGATCCAGTTATCTTTCTGAGGACCTAAAGGAATTATTCCTCCTGCCTTAATAGTTTTTTTAAAATCAGGAATGATACTTTTAATATCAACTTCTGTAATTGTGCCAAGACCATTACAACGCTTGCACGCACCATAAGGCGAGTTGAAAGAAAATGTATTCGGTTGTGGTTCATCATATGAAATTCCCGAAGTAGGGCACATCAGATGACGACTGTAATAATTTTCTTTATCTTTTCCATTCTCAATGATCATGATCGAGCCTTTGCCTAGTTTCATGGCAAGTGTCAGTGATTCATTTAATCGTTGCTGAATTCCGGGACCAACTTCCAAACGGTCGATCAGTAATTCTATATCATGAGTTTTATATCTGTCAAGTTGTAATCCTTTTTTTAACTCAACCAGATTGCCATCGTTGCGGACACGTAAATATCCTTGTTGCGAGAGTTGCTCAAACAATTCACGGTAATGACCTTTTCTTGCTTTCACTAAAGGTGCAAGTAACATTATTTTTTTTCCGTTGAACTTCTGAATGATCAATTCAATGATCTGTTCATCACTCAACTTGATCATCTTTTCACCGGTAACATAAGAATAAGCATCCGATGCCCGCGCAAAAAGTAGTCGCATGAAATCGTAGATCTCAGTTATTGTTCCTACTGTCGACCGCGGATTTAAATTTGTTGTTTTTTGTTCAATCGAAATGACCGGACTTAAGCCGTTGATCTTATCTACTTCAGGCCGTTCCATGTTTCCAAGAAATTGTCGCGCATAAGCAGAAAAACTTTCCAGGTATCTCCGCTGACCTTCTGCATAAATTGTATCAAAAGCCAGCGAAGATTTTCCACTTCCACTCAAACCTGTAATTACAACAAGTTGGTTTCTTGGAAAAGTAAGATCTATATTTTTTAAATTGTGTACACGCGCTCCATAAATCTCCAACACCTCTGTTTCTTCCTGCATATTTTTTGATCTGAAATTTGAACATGCGAAGGTAAGGAATTTGTTAAGAAAAGATCCCATAGGATTGTTTAATGTTTAATGCCGGGGAATCGCTGAGATTAGACTTTAAACATTAAACAAAAAGGGTCTAGAATAAAAAAAGTGTGTTGTATTTACCCCCAATTTAAAATAAAAGATACGTTTTCCCGTTACCACAAATATTCCTTTCTTTGCATGTATATGAAATTTACAAAACTACTAACCGCAGTTCTCGTTTTGGCTGCCAATCACTTATGTTTTTCTCAATCCGGTGGCGTAATAGGCGGTAACTATGTTTATCAATATCTGAATATTCCGGCTTCGGCACGTGTTGCTTCTTTTGGAGGCACATACATTACTGTAAAGGATGATGACATAAATACCGGAATGCAGGCAGCTTCTTTGCTAAATTCAGAAATGAACAAAGCGCTTACGTTTGGTGGAGTTTCTTATGCCGATGGAATTAAATTCGGAAATGTAGCCTTTGCTAAGCATTACGATAAAATCGGAACCTTTCTTGCTTCTATGAATTATGCTGGATATGGTCAGTTTATCGAGACCGATGAATTCGGAACTGTGATTGGAACATTTAAAGCATCTGATTATGCATTGACTTTTGGATATGGTAAAGAGCTGAATAAATATTTCAGTTATGGTGGAGCGATAAAATTTCTATACTCTGATTACTACATCGCTAATTCTTTTGGAATTGCTGCTGATCTTTCAGCAACTTTTTGCGATACAACAAGGAAAATTACTGCAACCGTTCAATTTAAAAATATCGGAAGCCAGTTGAAAAATTACGTTGATGGCGCGAATGAACCTTTGCCTGCAGAAGCATTGATTGGAATTTCCAAAAGACTTTCTCATACTCCTCTGCGTTTCAGTCTTACATACAGACATCTTGAAACTTTCGATCTGTCATACGAAGATCCTCTTGATCTTGGTGATGTTGATCCTGTAACAGGTGAAGCACAGATAAAAACGATTGACTTCTGGAATAAATTTTCCAGACACTTTATTTTTGGTGCCGAAATTCTTATAACAAAAAATTTCCATATAAACGGTGGCTATAATTTCCAGAGAAGAAAAGAACTGCAAGTTTCAAGTCGTCCCGGACTTACAGGATTTTCATTCGGAGTGAGTATGAAAATCAGTAAATTCATCATCAGCTATGGCCGCGCAAGTTACCATCTTGCCGGTGGTGCCGATCATTTCTCGATCACAACAAACCTTGCGGAATTTGTGAAATGATAAAATTTTCTTTTAAGTTGAAAATTATATCTTAAATCAACTGTTCGCAGATTAAATTTATAGCAAGCCCCCACTTTCTGTTGACATACATCTACTTTAATCAAAGATAAAGCAGTTCTTGTGCGAGGAGTCCACGCGCTGCGCGAAATCATTTGAAAAGTTGAATCAGGGATGTAACCAATAATCGAAGATTTCAAATGATTTGGTGCGCGTGGTGGCCTTTTTTTGTTTCTTTTTTTGGCCAAACAAAAAAAGAAAAATTGAAAGTAACGGTTTGAATTTTGGAAATTACTTTCAAATGAAAATATTTATATCAGATAGCAGTCCCTCTGACCTTTAACCTATTTTAAAATCTCTACTTGATTTGTTAAGGTTGCCAATAATTGCCCTCACTTTTTGATTAAAACACTTTGAATCACGGAAAAAGTCGCATTTTTTTTCTTTCTTTGCCAAGTGGCAACAATTCTCCATTCTTCTAAAACTATGAACCTTTCGCCGGGACCGATTGCGGGAAAAATTATTATCGCAATTGATGGTTATTCTTCTTGTGGAAAAAGTACGATGGCAAAAGCTATTGCTAAGAAGATGGGTTATCGATATATTGATTCCGGAGCTATGTATCGGGCTGTGACTTTGTTTGTGCAACAACATGGATTAAGTCTGGAAGATCTGCAGGGGATGAGTGAAGCCCAGTTGGAAGCAATGCTCGATCATATTCATGTTACTTTTCATATCAATCCTGAAAACGGATTGTCTGAAGTGTATTTGAATGAGATCAATGTTGAGAAAAAGATCCGTGATATGAAAGTATCGGATTGGGTGAGCCCGGTGAGTGCAATTCCAACGATCCGGCATCGAATGGTGGCTTTACAACAAGGATATGGTAAACAAAAGGCTATTGTAATGGATGGCCGCGATATAGGGACAAAAGTTTTTCCCGATGCTGAGTTGAAAATTTTTATGACAGCAAAAAAAGAAGTCCGTGCAAAACGCCGCTTCGATGAACTAAATCAGAAAGGATTTATGGTCACTATGGATGAAGTCCTGAAAAACATCGAAGACCGTGATCACACCGATACTCACAGAGCCGAAAGTCCTTTGAGAAGAGCAGAAGATGCAATCATCCTCGACAACTCCGATCTTTCAGAACAGGAACAGTTTGAGTTTGCGATGAAGCTTGTTAACGAAATATGTAATAAGTGAAATTAAGTGAAAAGTGAAAAGTGAAAAGTGAAAAGTGGCGACGACCTATAATGGGGGCATCACTTTTCGTTTTTCACTTTTCACTTAATTTCATACCTTTGCTGCAATAATGAAAGTCACCATCGATGCATTCTCAGGTTTTTGTTTTGGAGTTGTTTATGCTATCCAAAAAGCTGAAGAAGAGTTAGCAAAATCAGGTTCTTTGTATTGCCTGGGCGATATTGTTCACAACAATATGGAGGTGGAGCGCCTTGGAAAAAAAGGTCTTAAAGTGATCAATCATGATGATCTTAAAACTCTGCATGATTGTAAAGTTTTGATCCGTGCACATGGCGAACCACCGGAAACTTATCAGACTGCACTTGAAAATAATATCGAATTAATTGATGCATCATGCCCTGTCGTTCTCAAATTACAGCACCGCGTAAGAGTTAGTTACGATGATGTTCTGGAAAATGATGGCCAGATCGTTATTTATGGAGAAATCGGACATGCGGAAGTAAATGGTCTTGTCGGACAAACAAACGGAAATGCAATTATTGTCCGGTCAGAGGAGGATATTCATCTGATCGATTTTTCTAAACCTGTTACGCTTTTTTCACAGACAACAAAGAGTAGTGCCGGCTTTTCAAAAATGAAGAAACTTATTGAAGAGTTATCTGAAAAGGCTGTCCAGAAAGAGATTTCTGAAGAATACATGGTTTCTAATGATACGATCTGTCGCCAGGTTTCCAACAGAGAACCGCAATTGCGAAAGTTTTCACATGAACATGATGTCATTTTGTTTGTAAGCGGAAAGAAAAGCTCTAATGGAAAAGCATTGTATGAAGTCTGTAAATCCGAAAATCCAAACACCTATTTTATTTCATCTGACGAAGAATTAGACTTCAACTGGCTCAAAGGCATAAATAAAGTCGGAATCTGTGGTGCAACTTCAACACCAATGTGGTTGATGGAGAAAGTAGCAGAAAAGATTGAAATGGTTGCGACGGAAATTAAGGGCTGATTGACGCTTAAATTATTTCCCGCAGATCCCGCAAATCCCGCAGATCTGCGAGATTTGCGAGATCTGCGGGAAATAAAATGACTTTACATTACCTCAACTTTTGCCTTAAAGTCTATAACTCGTTCATATAGTGCTGATAATTAACCATTTTCGATCATTTCAAATAATCCAGAATTCATCCAGATTAATTTGATAATTTCAAGCTAATACCGTTAAAAAGATTCTCTTACGGACTTTTTTCGTTTGATTCTTTTTGATACATTTGCGTCCCTATAAAAAAGAACCGAAATCAAACCCTTATAACATTAAAATTTAAATGATTACAGAAGAAATCACTAATCCCGCACCGGCCTATAATCCGGAGCCATTTAACTGGGATTCCACAAGCAACAAAGGTGCTGGGGAATATTCAGCGGAAGAGCGTACTAAAATGGAACAACAGTACGACCAAACTCTTAGTGCCGTTGTAGAACACGACATCGTTGATGGTAAAGTTGTATCTATTTCATCAAAAGATGTTCTGATCAACATTGGCTACAAATCCGACGGATTAGTGGCATTAACTGAATTCCGCCATATGCCTGACATTAAAGTTGGGGATAAAGTGGAAGTTTATGTTGAAACACAGGAAGACAAAAATGGTCAGTTGATCCTTTCACACAAGAAAGCCCGCGCTCTTAAATCTTGGGATCGTGTTAATGCTGCTCTTGAAGGTGATGAGATCATTCAGGGATTTGTTAAATGTCGTACTAAAGGTGGACTTATCGTGGATGTATTCGGTATCGAAGCATTCTTACCGGGTTCACAGATCGATGTTAAACCTATCCGTGACTACGATCAGTTTGTAGGAAAAACAATGGAGTTCAAAGTTGTTAAGATCAACAATGAATTCAAAAACGTTGTTGTTTCTCACAAGGTTCTTATCGAAGAAGAATTAGAACAACAAAAAGCAGAGATCATGAAGAAACTTGAAAAAGGTCAGGTTCTTGAAGGTACTGTTAAAAATATCACATCGTATGGTGTGTTCATGGATCTTGGTGGTGTTGATGGTTTACTTCACATTACTGATATCTCTTGGGGTCGTATCACTCATCCTGAAGAAGTTCTTAAACTTGATCAGAAGATCAATGTCGTTATCCTTGACTTTGATGATGAGAAAAAACGTATCGCTCTTGGTTTAAAACAACTTACTCCGCATCCTTGGACGCAGCTTAGCACTGACCTTAACGTTGGTGATAAAGTAAAAGGTAAAGTTGTTGTTATCGCTGATTACGGTGCATTCGTTGAGATCGCTCCGGGAGTTGAAGGACTTATTCACGTTTCTGAAATGTCATGGTCACAACACTTACGTTCACCACATGAATTCCTTAAAGTAGGTGATGAGATCGAAGCTGTTGTTTTGACACTTGATCGTGAAGAGCGTAAAATGTCTCTTGGACTTAAGCAATTGAAAGCAGATCCTTGGATCGATGTTGCTACTAAATATCCTGTTGGTTCTAAACATACAGCTACAGTGAAAAACTTCCAGAACTTTGGAGTATTCGTTGAGCTGGAAGAAGGAATCGATGGTCTTGTACATATCTCTGATTTATCATGGAGCAAGAAAATTAAACACCCTTCTGAATTCACGAAAGTAGGAGAGAAGATGGATGTTGTAGTTCTTGAAGTTGATCCTGAAAATCGTCGTTTGAGTTTAGGTCACAAACAACTTGAAGAAAATCCTTGGGATGTATTCGAATCAATCTTTACAGTTGATTCAGTTCATGAAGGTACCGTTCTTAAGATGGGAGAAAAAGGTGCATCTGTTGCTTTATCATATGGTGTTGAAGCATTCGCTCCAAGCAAGCATATGGTGAAAGAAGATGGTAAAATGCTTAAAGCTGATGAGAAAGCTGACTTCAAAGTAATTGAATTCAGTAAAGATCAACGTAAGATCGTTGTTTCTCACTCACGTATTCACGAAGAAGTTTCTCAACAAACACGTGTTGCAGAAGGATCAGCAAAAGCTGCTGACCGTGAAGAAGGTGTTAAAGCAGTTAAGAAAGTAAAAGAAAATCAGGAGAAAACTACTCTTGGAGATCTAAGCGTTCTTAGCAACCTTAAAAATGAAATGGAAGCTGCAGAAAAGAAAAAAGGCGATAGCGCTGAATAATATTTTCTGATCGTGATTCGGGATTCGAATCGATACAATTTAGAAAGCCGTCCACATTGGACGGCTTTTTTATTTCCAGATTGTTATTCAACTTTCATCAGTTTAAAAAGTACTTTATTTTGCGAGTGATTTTTTAATTTATATATTTAGTGAATGGAAATAATTTTAAAATAGAAATAATATGAAATTTTTGGTAATGATTTTTCTTATTATGTTCATTGGGAATTCTGTTTCTGCACAAAGTACATTCCAAAATGAGTACGGGGATAGTTTCGATCACGGAAATTTTAAATCAATTGTAAGCGACTCTTCAGGTTTTTTGATTGCCGGAGCTAAATTGCTTTTAATTCCGAATATAGTGCCAATTGCAGTTAAGACAGATCTTGAAGGAAGAATATTATGGCAAAGAAACTTTGGAGATTCAACTTCAAGATTCGGTTTAGCATCCTGCACAAAAATGACCAATGGAACTTATATGTTAACTGCATTTGATCAGATTTTACAGAATACCCATTTGTATAATCTGGATGCCTCAGGTAATATAATTTTTCAGAATCAAATCGTAAATTGTCATGTTCTAAATTTTTTTGAAGTGAATCCAAATGAAATAGTATTTGCCGGATATCTTCCTTCAGGATTTTCAATTATTGCAGTGGACTCTTCTCTACTTACCATTTGGGCCAAGACTTATGGCGTGTCCGAATCTGCAAGTGCTTATCGAATTTCTCTTTCAAATGACGGTGGTTTTATAATTCTATATTCTCTTCCTTCAACTGGTTTTGACCTCATGACAAAAATAGATAGTGCCGGAAATCTTGTATGGGTAAAGAGATTTAGTAATATAAATTATTCACAGGGTTTTATGACCGAAACAACCAATGGGGATCTGTATTTAGTTTCAACATGGGATTCAATTTCTTCATCTGGTGTCAGAATAAAAAAATTGGATAGCGCTGGAAATTTAATCTGGTCTGAGGATCTGTCCGGTAATTATAACCATGAAATTTTCAGTAGCTCGATCTCAACACCTGAAGGTGGCTGTTTGATTTTAGGATATGTTAGGAATGTAAATACGACATTTGAAACATTGGTGATCAAGGTTGATTCAACCGGTAACATTGTTTGGTCTCAAACTTTGGGAGGTTTTAGTGATATGTCTAACCCTGTCCAGATAATAAAGACAACTGATAGTGCTTATGCTTTACTTTGTAATACATTTGGTAGAGGACATATTTTATTTAAAATGGATTCTCTTGGATTTGCTGGTTGCCCGGGCACACCTTATCCAATGACAGTTCAACCTTTCGCAACATCAATAACTGATGATTCATTAAGTACAGATACGACTTCAATTCAATTTTTAAATATTTCTGTACCATTCGATACTACCAGTTTGACCATGAATCAGATTTGTTTTGCGAATACAGTTGACGAAATAAATTCGCACTCTTTAACTATTTTTCCCTCTCCTTTTAAAGATAAAATAACCATACAGGATACAAAGAGAGATGGACAAATTAAGGTGTATGATCTAGCCGGAAGAATTTTCATTGACCGGAGAACTTTGTCAGGTGAAACAGAATTAAATACTTCATTTCTTGGCAAAGGTTTTTATGTGATCCGTTATGATGAACAAGGCAGAACCTATTTTGCTAAAGCGATCAAATATTAAATTACTAATAGATCTTCTGCTTCTTCATCTCCCTATCCGTACGTTTCGCATCGCGGTTCAATTTTACTCTTTCTTTACGTGGTAGCGCAGCTTGTTTATTTAAACGTTTCTTTTCACGTTGCAGTTTTCTTTCTTTAGCCTTCTGTCTGCGCGCTTCTCTTCTGTTTATTTCTCCGGCAGTTTTACCATTCTGAATTTCTTTATTCTGCTGAACCGGTTTGTCATTAGGTACCGGAGTAGGATTCTGAGCATGTGAAGCAATAAATGCCAAAAGAGCCAGAATTGTAAGTTTTATTTTTAAAGTTTTCATAGTTGGGGTGTTTGTTACAAGGAAACAGAAAATGTGCCACTGCTTTTAATTTAACTAATAACTAATAACTAATAACTAATAACTGGCCTCGTAGAAAAGCATTCCAAATATGAAAATTGTTTCCTACGAAGTCCACTTTTCACTTTTCACTTTTCACTTTTCACTTTTCACTTCCTTCACTTCATTCCACTTCATTTCACTCCATTCCACTTCATTTAATTCTTTGTTATTATTACATTTGGCTTAACAAAGAAAACACTCACCATAAAAAAATGGACAAACTAAACCTGCTCACAACAAAATTCCCCGAACTCATCAGAAGCGCTGATCCAAATGTGAAGCCTGTCTTTGGCAAAATGAATTTACAGCAAATGGTCGAACACATGAGTGACGCAGTGCGCAATGCGAATGGAAAACTTTCATTTGAATTGCTTACTCCGCCGGAGAGAGTGGAAGCAATGCAATCTTTTGTTCGTAGTGAAAAAGAGTTCAAGCCCAATACTAAAAATGTTTTACTTGGCGAAGAACCCGAGCCTGTGAAAAATAAAGATTTATCATTTGCCATTGAAGAATATGAAATGGAAATTAAAGATTTTCAGAATTACTTTGCAAAGGATCCCAATGCAGTATTAATGAATCCATTTTTCGGTCCACTTAATTTCAGTGATTGGTGTGACTTGTTGTATAAACATGCGGTGCATCATTTGAAGCAATTTAATCTCGTCTAGTCATGAGGTCAAAGGTAAAGTAGAAGGTCAAAGGTCAAGGGTCAAAGGTCAATTGCGTTGTAGGATAATGCGCATTTTGATTCAGAGAAAATTGCATATTCACTTTCAATGTGACCCTTGACCTTTTACCCTTGACCTACTGTCAAAAGAGTTGCTGCTCGCCAACAATCAACTCCTTGCCAGATTCCAACATTTAACCTACTTTTGGTTCCCGGAATGCAAAAACGACTGCTTTTAAACAGTACTGATTTTGAGATTACGATCAAGCGATTGTGTTATCAATTGATCGAAAATCATGACGATTTCGGTGATTCGGCACTTATTGGACTTCAGCCAAGAGGTGTTTTTGTCGCTTCCCGGATCCACCATCACCTTTCTTCTATCTTAAATATCCGGAATATCTGTCTGGGTCAGCTCGATATTACCTTTTATCGCGACGATTTCCGCAAACGTGAAATATCAGCTCCTGCCGAAACAAAGATCGATTTCGAAGTGGAAAATAAGACCGTGATCCTGATCGATGATGTGCTCTTTACAGGACGGACGATCCGCGCCGGAATGGATGCATTGCTTGATCTGGGGCGTCCGAAAAAAGTTGAACTCCTGACCTTAATTGACAGAAGATACAGCCGTCATCTTCCTATCGCACCTGATTATACCGGAATACAAGTTGATACAATTGCAACAGAAAAAGTGAAAGTTCAGTGGAAAGAGATCGATGGCGAAGATTCGGTCTGGTTAATATAAATGATTGTCTGAAAAATAAAACTAAAGGAATATGTCACTGCTAAGCACGCCACATTTAATTGGAATAAAAGGATTGTCCCGTGCCGACATTGATCTTATTTTTTCTACAGCCGACAACTTCAAGGAAGTCCTCAACCGCCCCATCAAAAAAGTTCCTTCGCTCAGAGACCTTACCATTGCCAATTTGTTTTTTGAAAATTCAACCCGTACCCGTTTATCATTTGAACTTGCAGAGAAAAGATTATCTGCCGACATTATTAATTTCTCTGCATCGTCATCATCAGTCAGCAAAGGTGAAACACTGATCGATACAGTCAACAATATTCTCGCTATGAAAACGGATATGGTTGTCATGCGACATCCCAATGCCGGAGCAGCGCTGTTTCTTTCAAAGCATGTTAAATCAAAGATCATCAATGCCGGTGATGGTGCGCACGAACATCCGACTCAAGCCTTACTCGATGCATTTTCAATCAGAGGAAAAGTCGGTGATCTGGGAGGCAAAAAAGTAGATATCATGGGTGACATTCTGCATTCACGCGTTGCTCTGTCAAACATTTTCTGTCTGCAGAAACTAGGAGCGGAGGTAATGGTCTGCGGACCGGCAACCTTGATCCCTAAATACATTTCATCACTAGGTGTTAAAGTAGAAACCGACCTGCGCAAGGCCCTTGAATGGTGCGACGTTGCCAACATGCTCCGCATCCAGTTGGAGCGTCAGGACATCAGATATTTTCCGACCATCCGTGAGTATGTAATGCAATACGGACTTACCAAAGAGATTCTCAATTCCCTGAAGAAGGAGATCATCGTCATGCACCCCGGCCCAATTAACCGCGGCGTAGAGATCACCAGCGAAGTTGCAGATTCATCACAGTCAATCATACTTGAACAGGTGGAGAATGGGGTGGCTATTCGGATGGCGGTGATCTATCTGCTGGCGTCGTGAAATATGTGTTTTTTTACTATAGACTTACTCTTAAACTTACTCTTAAACTAAATTTATTTCTACTCTAATTTTTTACTCTAATTTTACAATTGATCATATGGTCATAGGTCAAGTTTGCATTTATTGATTCGATGAGTACTTCACTTTTTTTACCTACAATTTGCGGTGTCCTTTAAAAAAAAACTCCTTCCGTAATTTATTGATCCATTTAATATTTGTCTAACATCATATTAATCTATTTGAATTGAAATTAGCCCCATCGGGGCGACCTGTTTGTAGGGAAGGGATGAAAGTTTCGATTAGCCCCATCGGGGCGACCTGTTTGTAGGAATGGAATGAGTAACGATTAGCCCCATCGGGGCGACCTGTTTGTAGAAATGGAATGAGTGTAACGATTAGCCCCGTAGGGGCGACCTGTGAATTAAAAATGGTCGTCTCCTATGAAATTCAAAATCACGCATAATTTTTATTCATTTGATTTTAAATTCACATGTACCGCATCTCACAGGTCGCCCCTACGGGGCTTGGGTCTATTTCTAAATCACGGCTAACGGTCCCCTCGGTTGGTCTTCAATTCAGGCTACAACGGCCCCTACGGGGCTTGGGTCTATTTCTAATTCACAGCTACAAACTGGTCGCCCCTATGGGGCTTGGGTCTGTTCCTAATTCATGGCTACAAACAGGTCGCCCCTACAGGGCTTTGGGTCTGTTCCTAATTCACACCTGCAAAAAGGTTGAACCTACGGGGCTTTGGGTATTATTTCTAATTCACATCTGCAAACAGGTTGCATTTGCAGGACTAACAAAACCTGTAATCCTTTAATCCAAGTCTAAATCCTAATTAATTCCTTAATCCCTTTAAACCTAGTCCAAATCCTATTAATCCATTATTCCCTTTAATCCTGGTCCAAATCCTACTAATCCATCAATCCTTTTAATCCTAGTCCAATCCTATTAATCTTAATTAACAATTTCATCATTTTTGATTGTTGAAAATTATTGTCCACTTGTTTTCTTTACGGTTTTTTAGTCGTAAATTTGAAGAAACTCAAACGATTATGAATTTAACTATTGATAAACAAGAGAAGTATGCTTTGGTTTCTATCAAGGAATCAAAACTGACTTCATTAGTAGCGCCGGATCTGAAAGCTGAAATTGTAATGCTGAATCACGATGGTTTCAAGAATATGATCTTTGATCTGAATGAGGTTCAATATTGCGATTCATCAGGACTAAGCGCAATCTTAGTTGCTTATCGTGCTTGTCGTGATAATAATGGCGCTTTCGTACTTGCCGGTGTTCAGGATCACGTTCGTAAACTGATCTCCATTTCTCAACTCGATGGAATGTTAGTGCAGGTTCCAACAGTTAATGAAGCTATCGATCTTATCTTTATGGATGAAGTCGAAAAACAACTTCATAAAGAATAGTGCTATGAAAAAATCTACTTGATGATTGCAATTTGTATTGCATTCGTTAGTGCTTCATCAGCACAATGTATCCCGATACTTCAATAACTCACAATGTTCCTGGTATTTATCCGGATACTCTTATTGGTTTGCCTCATTCATATGTTGGCGTCCCTTACCAGGCTGATATCCAAGTGAAAGTATTTACTAATACCACTTATATGGGAGTGCCGGCAACTATTGATTCTATAATAGTCACTTCCGTCGCCGGATTACCTCCAGGTTTTGTTTACTCTTGTACGCCTTCTAACTGTCTGTTTCCCGGAGGTTCGGACGCTTGTATTCTATTAAGCGGATCGGCGCCATCAGCGGGCATTGTTGGTGCATATCCATTGACCGTAAATACGACTGTCTATGGAAAAGTCTTTGGTGTACCACAAAGTATCCCACAACCTATTACATCATATACTATTTACATCGAAAACAATGTAGGTATTTCTGCAGTTTCGAATTTGTCCTTTTTAGTTGGACAAAATGTTCCAAATCCTGCTTCAGAGAATACGTTGATTCCGGTAAATCTGCCACACAGTTCATTAGTACATTACACTGTTTCTAATTTGTTAGGTAAAAAAGTAATTGCACGAGAGTTGATTCTTCAGAAGGGTAGTAATACAATTCCTCTGAATCTGCAGGAACTTCCTGCAGGGATCTATCTTTATACGATCACCTACGGAGAACAGTCTCTTACCCGCCGAATGATCGTTTCTGAAAACTAATGGTTTTTGAAGTCAGTATCTTAGGCAGTAGTTCTGCCACTCCTATATATCAAAGACATCCCACCGCTCAGGTTTTAAATATCCATGAGCGGTTTTTTTTGGTGGATTGCGGAGAAGGTACACTGATCCAGTTGAATCGCTACAAGATCAAATTTCATCGCATCAATCACATTTTCATTTCGCATCTGCACGGCGATCATTACCTCGGTTTGTTAGGATTGCTTTCTACCATGCATCTGCAAGGCAGAACCATTCCCATGCATCTGTACTGCCAGGAACCGCTGAAAGAGATCATCGAAATTCAGTTGAAGTATTCTGAAACCAATTTACGTTTCCCTATCGTCTATCACATGCTGGATGCAAAGAATCCGGCAGTCATTTTCGACGACGACGATATTGAAATAAGTACGATCATTCTCAATCACAGAATTCCCTGCACCGGATTTTTATTCAAAGAAAAACCGCGCTTGAGAAAATTGCAAAAAGAGAACTTGCAGAAATTCAATATTCCTATTCATGTGTATCAGGAATTAAAGAATGGAAAAGATTATGTCGATGAAAATGGAGTAGTGATAGCAAACTCAGAATTAACAACCGATCCCAAAATCCCTCGTTCATATGCATTTTGTTCTGATACTTGTTATGACGAACGAATCATTCCTTTCGTAAATGAGATCGACCTGCTTTACCATGAAGCAACTTTTCTAAGCGATAAAGAAGACCGCGCAAAAGAAACTTTTCATTCTACTGCAGCACAGGCGGCGACCATTGCAAAAAAAGCAAAAGTGAAGCGGTTGATCATTGGGCATTTTTCGGCGAGGTATAAAAACCTATATCCACTTTTAGATGAAGCAAAAGAGGTTTTTTCGGAGACGACGTTGGCGATGGAGGGTGATGTTTTTTCAATAAGCTAGTGGTTGGATAAACAACTTGAAACTTACTCTTAAACTATTTTAGTAAGTAGTAATTAGTGAGTGGTAAGTAGCACTTTTACCATGAGTTCAAGATGTTTCTTTTATGAATCTGTTAATGCAACAGTAAATCCTATAAACCCAAAGTTCCTTCCAGGATGACCATTGTCGGCTATACATTATGCACGAGGGGAAAACATTTATGCGGCCCGGCATAAATGTTTTTCCCCCGATACAAAACAACCACACTGTCATCCTGGAAGGACCTTTTCGGTTTCTAAGCGAGGTCGTCTCATAGAACTTAATAATTTTTAATTAAAAAATGAAAAAAGATCTCTTGATAGGAAAATAATTCCATTATACTCGTCATCAGTACTACTGAAAGAAATTAATCTTAATGTAGAATCAGTAACCCTCGGATTTTATATCCTTATGCTTTCAAATAATGATAATAATATCTTGAATAAAAAAGTTTTGATCTCAAGAGGAAGATTATAATATTAATTTCAACGATGAAACTGTAAAGCTTAGAAACCGAAAAGGTCCTTCCAGGACGACCATAGTCGCTATACATTATGCACAAGGTGAAAAAAAATTATGCAGGCCCGCATAATTTTTTTTCACCTTTGTGCATATAAAACAAACTGACATGTCATCCTGGAAGGACCTTTTCGGTTTCTAAGCAAGGTCGTCTCATAGAACTTAATATTTCTAATGGGAAGAATATCTTGAATAAAAAAGTTTTGATCTCAAGATGATAAAAAATAATTAGTAGCAGAAAAGTTTAGTAATTCATAGTACTCTCATTCAAACTACTTTGTATTCAAAGACCTTATCTTCTTCCTTTCAACATCAAGATCACGTAAGGCGATTTTTATACCTTCCCGGAATTCGGAAAATAAGCGAGGTATCAAATCCAAATGTTCCCGATCACGTGCATACTCCTCAATGTTGGTGATGATCTTTTTCAATTCACTCAACTCAAAAATTGCAACACTTGATTTTATTTTATGCGCCACAGCATGAACTTCTTTCCAGTTCGATGTTAAAAGGGCTGCTTCGATTTTTTGAATTGCTTCAGGAGCTTGCTTATGGAAAATTTCAATTAACTGTACAGCCAGGTCCATATCGCCGCCGGTGAATTTATCCAGAAACTCCAGATTCATTCCGGGCTCTTTGAAACGAGAGGCAGGACTTTCAATTTTACCTTGCTCTTTTCTCGGACCGGGTTGAACATATTTCAGAAGAACAGAAAATAATTCTTCGGGAGTGTATGGCTTTACAACATAATCATCCATGCCGGCTTCTTTTGCTTTCGCCTTTTCTTTTTCTGAAGCATCTGCCGTAATTGCGATAACAGGAACGTTTCGCATTTCCTTGCGGAGGCGGAGGCGTATCTCTCTGGTAATTTCGTAACCATCCATTTCCGGCATCTGAATATCCATCAAGATCACATCGTATGTATTCACACGAAGTTTATCCAATGCATTTCTTCCGTTATATGATGTATCCAGATTTTCAAAGCCGAATTTCTTCAGCATGTTTTTTATCAGAAGCTGATTTACTTTGTTGTCTTCTACGATCAATACCGCTACATGCGAATAATCACCAGGCTGGATCTCTTCCAGACGCTGAATATTCTCAGGAGCAACTTCATTTCTTCCAAGTCTGAACGATAAGTCAACGGAAAATTCCGAACCTTCGTTCACACGACTCTTCACTGTAATACTTCCGCCTTGTAATTCTACCAATTGCTTTACAATCGTCAATCCAAGTCCGGTTCCTTCGTATCTTCTTTTATTATTATCGGCCTGCTCGAAACTTTCGAAAATTGTTGTCAGCTTATTATCAGGAATACCAATTCCGGTATCAGTTACTTTCATTCTTATTCTGCAAACGTTGTCCTTTTGTTCCAGTAAACGGATGTCCAGACTAACTTTACCTTTGTCAGTAAACTTCAATGAATTTCCAAGTAAGTTCACCAGGATCTGATTCAATCGGATAGGGTCACCAACTAATTTATCTTTCAGATTATAATCGATCGTACAACCCAATTGAATTTTTTTCTCATCGGCTTTTACCTGCAGGATCTGAATAATTCCTTTGATGAGATTTCTGAAATGAAATTCATCTTTGCCGACAATTTTATTGCATCAATGTATTCCGACTGCTCACGAGTTGGGTCTGTCTTGCTAAGCAAATGCGCCATTCCCAGAACTCCGTTCATTGGAGTTCTGATCTCATGACTGACATTTGCCAGAAACTGTTCCTTCAGTTTATCTGAAAGTTCTGCGATCTCTTTTTGTTTCTTCAACTCTTCGAGATCGTATTTTATATGCAGCGCTTTTGTTTTTAAACTGATCTCTTCCGAAGTCAGTTTTTTATCAAGCTCAAAATATTTTTTGTAGTGATTGAAAGCTGCTTCAGTATTTCCTATTTTCTCATAAGCAGTTGACAAAAATTGATGGATCTTTATCAATTGCGCTTCCATCGGTGAACTTTCTGCAATCTCCAGAGCTTTGTTCAAAACTTCAATTGCCTTGTCATATTGCGTCAGATCAATGTAAAGATTACCAAGACTTTTTTTAAGCTGTGCAGTAACAATAGGAGAGGCTCCTTCATTAGCAACACGAAGTGCGTCATTGAAATAATTCAACGACTTATCATATTCTTTAAGCTTCGTATATAATATGGCAAGACTACCAAGTGTCTTAGCTTTTACATCAACATCAGGAACCTGATCGATCTGATTTCCGGCGCGCAATAAATAGTAGAGCGCTTTGTCATAATCGTCGAGCCAGTTGAAAGCATTTCCCAAAAGGAAAAAAGAATTTACCATTTCAGTTTTATTCTTTAAGCCTTCAAAGATCTTTAAGGCTTTCTTGAAATGGTCTACGGCATTATCATAATCCTGCAGGTAGATATATAATTTTCCTAACTCATTATAGCAATGTGCAATTCCTTCTGAGTCGCCAATGTCTGTGTTGATCTTGAGACTTTGCAGAATATAATTTAATGCACTCGGACAATCTCCCAGTTTGAAATAAATGGAACTGATCTCTGTTAAACAGTTCAATTCGCTCTGGCGATCATCGAGATCCCGGAAAAATAATATCGCTTCATTAAAAGCGCTGATGGATTGTTTGTAATTTTTGTTGATCAGAAAACAGCTGGCTTTTTCCTGAATGATAGCAGCCATGCCTGTTTTATAATTTGCTTGCTGGGCAATAGAAAGGGCGTCTTCAAGCAAAGACATTGCCTGATTAACATTGCGGCTCCGTAAGACACGTGCCCGTTGAATTAAAATATCTACACTTTCTATGGCCATACTAAAAAATCAGGTCTTTTTTGACGCTGAAATCCATTCTAATTATAGTGATTGATGACTAAAATGTTATGACTAATAGTCCCAATTTCTTACAGTAAAAAACCTCCAATGATCAATCGTTTTTAGGGAGAGCAGTAAACTTCTTGCGGTTGCAAAGATAATAATCCCACAACAGGCTACGTTTATAAATTGTTAAAGGTCTTGTCTTTGGCGGCCTTTGGAGGGTTTTATCAGAATAATTGACCCTCATTTTTCTAAAATCCCTATGTGCTTTCATTACGGCCAGGGCATCTTCCTTTCCATTTGTGATCAGAAACTTTATTGCTGCAATCAGGTCAAAAAACCTCCTTTTTAGGAGAATTGAAGAACGTTTTTCGCCGGCGTTTTTGTAGATCATTAAAAGATTGTTCCTGAAATTCAGATAGGTCTTTCTAGGATTATTTTTAGCCAATGTCCCGCCACCAACATGGTAAACAGTTGATTGCCCGCAATAGTAGACTGAAAACCCATTTAGCTGCATTCTCCAGCAAAGATCAATTTCTTCCATATGTGCAAAGAACTGCTCGTCAAGCCCCCCAAGTTGGTTATAAACGTCGGCCCGGACAAACATACATGCTCCTGTAGCCCAGAAAACAGGGATACTGTCATCATATTGATGAGTGTCGATTTCAATATCATTGAAGATCCGGCCACGACAAAAGGGGTAACCGAGATGGTCAATAAATCCACCACCGGCACCGGCATATTCGAAACGGTCTTTATTATGATAGCTTAGAACTTTCGGTTGACAAGCACCTATTGTTTTATCTGCATCCATCATTGCAATGATGGGCTCAATCCAATTCGGAGTTACTTCCACATCGCTATTGAGTAAAACAAAATACTCCGCAGAAACATATTTCAAAGCTTCATTGTAACCTCCTGTAAATCCTTTGTTAGTGGCATTTCTTATTATTCTGACAGAGGGAAACTGAGCGTTTAAAACTTCAATCGAATTGTCAGTACTGCCGTTATCCGCAACAATCACTTCAGCCATTGGTCCGCTATGACGAATTACACTTGGTAAAAACTCTTGTAATAATTTACTGCCATTCCAATTGAGAATGACTACGGCAACTTTTGGCGTCATAATTGAATTCCTGCAGACATGGTCTGACCGGGAATGGGGTAAAAATAAGAGAAAAATCTGATGCTTCCCTCCAAGCTAGTTTTTAAAGTTCTCTTTAGACTGATTACCAAAATTGCTAGGGTATTGTTTCTGATCCATGTCAGGTAAAAACTGATCTTTTCTCCTTAACACAAGTTCCCATCGATCGTTTTGAAGTTCAGTATTCAAATCGGAATGAAGAAGCTTATAGTTCCTTGAAACCATGTCGGGTGAGTAAAAGACAAATTTCTTATTCGTCTGATGCCCGATTTTATAGTAGTGCCAGATTTCATATGGATAAGACTCAGGATCATTTGTAACCACAATTGGTTCCGTTGACGGTGGTCCGTATTGAAGATAAACCCGGCCACGATCAGTCTGATATCCATAAGAGTTCAAACCTGCATACGCATTGTTCACCTTCAAAACCTGTAACATATATTCTTCCCATGCTTTTTGCGGATTCAGTGCATTTTGTTTACTCCAGAAATAGTAAAGGTATCTCTGCATTGACTTTACATCTCTTAATTCCATCTGATTGGTTTGAATATTAACTTCAGGAGCCGTGGAAATTGGGTAAAGTACATCAATCAGATAAACTAATGTGTCAGGATTTGTAATGTTGGATACAAATGTATTTGTGATATCGATGTTGTCGAAATCTTTCGTTACAACAGGTTGGCGGATCTGATTTGATCTCTGAAAAAACATGTGTGAAAAGGCGAGCAGCTTATTTTCTTTACTGATTACTTCAACATTCACATCGTAATTTCCACTTGGTAAATTTTCGATAGGAAATTCTGCAAGTACGACATTGACTTTTTTCGCAGTTTGTTTTTTCAAAAGAAAAAGATCATCAAGAATTCTGTCATTATTACTATTTGTGACATAATATCGTACGATGAAAGGATCGTTGTTTGTACTTAATGTATTATAAATTTCAGCATAAAATCTAAGTTTATTTATAGAACTCGGATAAAAATTTCCGGCAAGTGGAATAAGATCATATCCGTTTTTACTATATAAATTCGTTGTAACAGTAGGGGAGAATGATTCCAGCAATACTATATCTGATACCATAACTTTGTCTTTGCTGTAATCAATTTTTATCTCCTGACTAACAACATTCTCTTTATTAACCGAATTAAAATCTTTTAATGTAAGTTCAACGGTGTATATACCGTTCGGCAAATTTATACGTTGCTGATTAATGAAATCCGGAATCACGGAATCATTCGGATCGATTTCTGGACTGAGTAAATTATATTTTTCAAAATGAACGATTTTTTCGCCCGATTTGAAGATCCATTGCACTTCAATCTTGCTCTGAAGTTTTCCTGTAGGCAATTCTGCAAGTTTGGAACTCCCGCCCAAAACTTTCAAATAGGTTTCGAGATATGGAGAACCTTCAGGATTATCGAATGTTCCATAGCCCATAAAAGCAGACAGTTGTGCATGGCTGAATTGAAACGCTGAAAATGAAATAAATAGGAAGGTAAATAACTTTTTCATCATGTATTAATTAGAGGTCAGCTTTCATTAACTTTGTTTGCAGACTAATGCTAAAATTACATAAAAATCATCGCCCACAAAAGTAGTATTCATCAATTGAGGAAGTTTAACAATCAAATGACAAAGACTTGTGCAAGTGAATTTAATTGTGCTTTTTTGAGCTAAAATCTGCTAAAAAGCACCCCTTGGCTATTTCAATGATTTCCGTAATTCTGTTTGTAGTTTTTAGTCTGAGCGTTCTTATCGTTTTCTATTCCTATGTCTTATTTCCATTGCTCTTAAATATTCTTGCTAAAGGCAAATCGTTCCATTTCGGGAATGCAGTTCAACCGGAAGGAGTATCCGTCCTGATCTCAGCATACAATGAAGAAAGCGTTATAAGAGAAAAAATAAGATCAGTTCTGGATTCTGATTATCCTTCCGATAAAATAGAAATTCTCATCGGTTCTGATTGTTCCAATGATCGGACAGTTGAGATAGTGAATGAAATCATTTCAAATGAAAGCAGGATTCAACTTTTTAATTTCAGTGTCAGGCGCGGAAAGCCCAGCGTTATAAATGAACTGGTTGACAAAGCAAAATTCCCGCTTATTATTCTGACTGATGCAAATGTTTATTTTGAAAAAAATACGATTGCTCATCTCTTCCGGCATTTCGCTGAAAAGTCTGTCGGACTCGTTGGAGCAAATATTCTGAATGTAGGAATGCGGCACGATGGAATATCTATGCAGGAAAAATCATATATCCAGAGAGAAAATCTGATCAAGTATAATGAAGGTTTACTCTGGGGCACAATGATGGGACCCTTTGGAGGTTGTTATATGATCCGGAAAGATCTATATGAACCTGTACCTGCTGATTCAATGGTCGATGATTTTTATATTTCAATGAAAATACTTGAGAAAGGTTTCAAATGCAGAAATGAACTGAAAGCGATTTGTTATGAAGATGTTCCTAACGAAATGAAAATTGAATTTCGCCGCAAAGCAAGGATCTCATCAGGAAATTTTCAAAACCTATCGCGATTCCGTAGCTTCCTGTTGAATCCATTCACTATTGCGGGTTTTTGTTTTATTAGTCATAAATTAATTCGCTGGATAACTCCATTATTCCTTATTATTTCACTGATCAGTTTATTCTTTTTAATTCCAATCGGAAATATTTTTCTTATTCTGTTTATCGGAGAAATTCTTTTGCTGCTTTCGCCTCTGCTGGATGTTATTCTGAAAAAACTAGGTATGCATTTCAAATTTATCCGATTCATTGCCTATTTCTCATATATGAATCTTGCTTTGATCAAAGGATATTTTGATTTTAAGAGAGGGATTAAGAGTGGGGTGTGGGTTCCGACTAAACGAAATTAAAAATAAAACACTAAGGTCACTAAAATTTATCACAAGAGCACAAGTGATGTGTTCTTGTGACGAATTTTAGTGATCTTAGTGTTAAAAAAAATCGAAGCCGTAATGTTTAAATAAATTACGCAACTAATCTTAATAATCATGCATAATAACCGATTTTAATATCGGATAATAAATACAAACCATTACATAAATAATTCCCTATTTAATTGAGAATATTTTTTTCGGATAATTTTTGTGGCAAATCTTTCACAGAAAAATTGAAACGATTTCAAACTTGTTTTTAAATACTGTATATATTTTTTTATTTTAAATTTTGCGATTCGAAAATTTTCTTATTTTGTTCATGGAAAAATTATCAGATGCTCCAGAAGTCCTCTGTTTACAGGGTTTCTCGGCTTCTGATTTAATTTTTTTCTGTTGGAAATCCGCTTAGGATTTTGGGGAAAAGGTGAATTTTTGCAGGTCGAAATACGGAAAAACACAGATTGATTGCAGCGTTTTTTAGCTTGAATTCGGGGCTTAAGTATTGGTATTCAGAAGGTGGCACAGAATTTTGGTTTTTATAAATAGCAGTTCTCAATTTAGTGCCTAAAATGAAGGGTTTGATAAATCCATTTTTACTCCTGAATTGTTTGCGTATTTGCACAAGTAATTAATTCGGGTTGAAAAATATTAGATGAAATAGAACTGCGTTTATCATCTAATAAAATTAGTTTGCTACTAAGATTTCAACCGGCAACCAATAAAATAAAAAGACAATGAAAAAAAATCTTACTCTGCGCTTGATCTTGATGATCCAAGTATTTTTGTTTTTGAATATTACTTTAAATTTTGCACAAGCCGGGAGAAGCTCTGCTTACCTGACCGAAAATTCCATATCATCTAATTCTGCTACCCTTAACTGGAACGCTATTCCAAATGCTACAGAATACACTATTCGTTACAGGCAGGTTGGAAGTACAGACTGGTTAACAACTACTACAATTTTAACTTCAACATTTATTGAAAATCTGAATAGTGATGCTGAGTATGAATATCAGGTCAGCGCTAATTCAAATGGTGGTCTGGCTGCTTATTCAACATCTGAATTTTTTCATACTAACGGTTCTTGCAGAACTCCTGAAAATCTTACCGCAGTTTCAATGAGTGCAACAAGTGTTCAGTTAAACTGGAGCCCGCAACAGGGTGTTAGTTACTATAAATTTAAATACAGAGTTGTAGGTTCAAACTCATGGACAAATGATTCTTCCATTACTAATTCGAAAGTTATTTCAGGATTGACACCGTCAGCTTCTTATCAATATCAGGTACAGACGAAGTGTAATTCATCAGATCAAAGTGCATGGAGTGCGAAGGTTTCTTTCACGAGTGCAGCTAATGCAACTTGTGCTGCTCCTACAGGAATTTCAACATCATTGATTGGATCAACAAATGCAACAATCAACTGGAGCCCTGTTCAAGGTGCTGTTAATTATTCAATTCAATATGCCCGTACAGGTTCTAATTCATGGACAACTGAAACTGTTTCTTCAACATCGGCATCTGTTTCAGGATTAGATCCGGCATCATCATATGATTATAGAATTCAGGCAGTGGGTTATGGTGCAGCGAGTTCATATTCAAATCATTCCTCTTTCGTTACTCTTGCGGCTGCTTGCAGTACACCAACAATGTTATCAGTAACTACCATTACTGCAACAAGTGCCCGATTAAACTGGGGTGTTGTTTCAGGTGCAAATAGTTATACTGTCCGGTATAGAAAATCAGGTACCAATTCATGGACAACTACTTCTTCTACTACCAATTCAAAAGATATCTCTTCACTTACTCAGAATTCAGTGTATGAATTTCAAGTAAGAACCGTCTGCAGCGGGTCGTCGAGTTCATATGCAAGTTCAGTTACTTTTACTACAGCAGGTGTAAATTGCAATACTCCTGATGTTTATTATTTCGGTACTATTAATAAGACAAGTTCTTCAGCAACTATTTACTGGACTCCGATTTCAGGAGCTGCCGGTTATAATGTGCGATATAAAGTCTATAATACAACGAATGCATGGATCAATCTTGCTGCTACATCTGCTACTCTGAATCTGACAGGTTTATCAGCAAATACAAAATATGAATTCCAGGTGCAAACAATTTGCTCCGGTGGAACCAGTGCCTTTTCTGCAAGTGGTGTATTTACTACTTCTACATTCTCTTGTGGAGTTCCTTCAACATCAACATTCAATGTATCTTCTATAACTACGAGCGGTGCAACAATTCAGTGGACTGCTGTAAGTGGTTCTAATGGTTACAATGTTCAATACAGAATTAATGGTTCAAGCACATGGACGATCGTAACTACACTTTCAAATTCGAAAGCGCTTACAGGATTGTCATCAGCTACCGCTTATCAATATCAGGTACAAACAATTTGTTCAGGCGGAAATAGCGCCTATTCAGCAACTGCAACATTTACAACTTCAGGAGCTACTTGTGCAGTGCCGGATGTAAATCAGTTTACTTCAACTAATAAAACTGCAAGTTCTTGCACTGTAGGTTGGAAGAATATCAGTGGAAATTCAGGATATAATGTTCAATACAGAATCCGTTATTCCGGTTCTGCATGGACGACAGTTAATGCTACAACTAATTCAAAAAGTCTGACAGGTTTATCTGCTTCAACGTGGTATGAGTTTCAGGTGCAAACAATTTGTTCAGGAGGAACCGGTGCCTTTTCTGCTTCAGGAATCTTTACTACAACATCATCCAGCAGCGCATGTGCAATTCCATCGGGCCTTATAGTTGTAAGTGCTGGTGCAAATACAGCTTCTATTGATTGGGCAAGTGCAAGTGGAGCTACGTCATACAATGTACGGTATAAAAAAACGAACTCTTCTTCATGGATAGTTGAACCATCCTCAAATTCTTCAGAAACATTAACAGGTTTAAGTTCAGGCTCTGAATATGAATTTCAAGTTCAGACTATCTGCTCTGCAGGTACCGGGTCTTATTCCGGTTCTGCTATATTCATGACAACAACAGGAACAAGTGCTTGCGGAATTCCGGAAGGACTGACTGTTTCAGGAATTACAACTTCAGCTGCTTCACTTGAATGGGATGCTGTTAGTTCAGCTACATCTTATAATATCAGATACAAGCAAACAAATTCTTCTACCTGGATCAATGCAACATCTTCAAATTTAACTGAAGGAATTACTTCTTTATCACCGGGATCAGCATATGAATTCCAGGTACAGTCTGTATGTGCAGCCGGTGCAAGTACATGGAGTGCCTCTTCAGTATTCTCAACTTTATCAAACGGCGGGACCTCAGCATTACCTGTCCCTGATCACGTTGTAATTGTTGTTTTTGAAAATCATTCATACTCTCAGATCATAGGAAACTCTGCAGCACCGCATATCAATGCCTTTGCTCAGGAAGCAAATACAACTGTGTTTACTGAATCATATGGTATAACTCATCCAAGTCAGCCAAACTGGTTGCATTTATTCTCAGGAAGTAATCAGGGTGTAACTAATAATGTGAAGCCTTCATCGAAATTCAATACAATGAATTTAGCTGCTGCAGTTCTGCAGGCAGGACTTACATTCAAGTCGTATGCAGATGGAATGCCAAGTACCGGTTATGATGGTGATGTAAGCGGAACGTATCAGAGAAAACATAACCCGGTTGCAAACTGGGTGGGTACAGGAACAAATCAGGTTCCTGCATCTTTGAATCTTCCGTTCACTTCTTTCCCTACAGATTATTCAACTCTTCCTACAGTATCGTTTGTTTGTCCTGATATGAATCACAGTATGCATGATGGTAGTGGAAATTCTGCTATCACTGTTGGTGACAACTGGTTCTATTCAAAAATATATCCTTATGTACAGTGGGCGAAAACACATAACAGTTTATTGATCTTCACATTCGACGAAGATAACAGTGCAAGTGGAAACAGGATCCCGACTATTTTCGCAGGACAAATGGTAACTCAAGGTCAGGTCTCAACAGGTATCACGCATCATAATGTATTGAGAACAATTGAAGACATGTATGGATTAGCACATTCAGGAAATGCAGCAAATGTATCTCCGATTCACGGATGTTGGGTCAATGGTTTCAGAGTTGCTAAGCCTGCTAAGGTTGAAGAAACTTTCAAACTTGAATTGTTCCCGAATCCTGTTATCAGTGAACTGAACATCAATTACACGCTGACCGATAAATCAGATGTAGAGATCCGCATCCTTGATGTAACAGGTAAGTTGATCAAAGAAGATCTTACTCCGGCACAGGTAGCAGGAAACTACGAGATCGTTATTCCTGTAGATGCAATGCATATCAGTAAAGGAATCTATTTTGTTGAAATGACTATCAACGAAACCCGCATCGTCAAGCGGATAGTTGTTGGAGAATAAATTGCGATTTGCTTAATATATAAAAAGCGGGTAGGAGAGGAGTTCTTTTCTTACCCGCTTTTTTTTATGGAGATGGTTTGTAATAAGCAATTAAACACAAGAACACTAAGATCACAAAAGATCACGGAATGGCATCCGTGCACTTTTGTGATCTTAGTGCCCTTGTGTTAACTTTTTTTATCCGTGTTCTTATTGTAAGGTCACGGACTCAAAAAATAAAACACAGAGAACACGGAGAAAAAAAGGGAGAAAAAAAGAGTAGTTCTTATTTCTCCTTTTTCTCCCTTTTTTTCTCCATGCCCTCCGTGTTTAAAAAAATCGGAGCCGTACAATATCCATACTGAAACCAAGAATTTACTAATCACCAAGAAAGTTCTTCAACGAAGTCCCAATTATCTCCGTCCACCCCGCAACAAAATTCTCCTTCGCCAGATCCTTATTATCCGCCGGAAAAGTTTCCAACCCTTCATGCGTCAGTTTCAACCTCGTTCGATCTCCCTTCTTCAAAAAGTTCAAACGTCACTTTCGATTCGCCCGCATATCCATCGTACTTCCACGTATAAGCGATCTTTTTTCCTTCAACCACTTCCACAACCTTGCACAGATGTAAATATTTCTTCCCATCATCCGGTCCGCCGGTGAATTGAAATTCCGTTCCGACAACCGGTTTGAATTCCGGCAGATCGAAGTACCATTTTTTCATTTCATCTTTGTCAGTTATTGCTGTCCAGACTTTGGAGATAGGGGAGTTGTAGGTTCTTTCGATTACGAATGGTTGTGTGTTCATGTTCTTGTTGTTTTGAAAAGCGTCTCAAGTAATCTTAGATGGATTCTGTCTATTATCAAATAGCGAAACAATGAAAATTTGTGAATTAATTTCTTGGTAATAAATGGTAGTTTGCTTTGTCAATACACATTTGCGCAAGTTTTTTCTGTAATTGGTCAATCTAAAAAGTTTAGGTCGAACTGAAATCAAGGAAATAGCCTTGTTTAATTTATCCAGAAAAGTTTTAATTTCTTTTTCCGACCAATTTTTTCAAGATAATGAATTATGTTTTCTAAATCTCGAACTGCTCTTTCTGACCAAAATATTTTAAGCAGATCTGCCATACTTTTTCATTACTTCTGAATGTGGCAAAGTTTTTCCTTCTTCGATATCTTTAATGCCTTGGTCAATAGATTGCTTTTCGAAATCAGAAAGAGTTTCCCACCAATCGTTTTTCTCAGAAACGTTTTCTTTAAAAAAGTTCAGTTTTTCAATAATTGAATGGTCCTTTAATGAAAGCAGCCATTCTATTAATTTCAACTTTTCTGCTTGAATGTCCATTGACTTAATTTTCTTCAAATATACAAAAATTAATATTGCAATTATTTAACGCTGATTTGATTCTTTTTAACCGAGCAAGCGCCAATCTGAACGCTACTCGATACTGGTTCGACAGGGTATCGCCAACCAGACTTTAGCAATAGGAGAGTAGTACCTTCTTCAAATTACAAAAGGTTGTATGGTAGTAGCCATTTTTTTGCTTTTTTCTTTCCACTTCATTCCACTTCATTCCACTTCATTCCACTTCATTTCACATTATGTTCATTGAATATATATCACAAATATGCAAAGTATCTTAGTTCGTAAGAAGCATAATATAGGCTTTAACTTTCTGCGAATTTTCTGCGAAACTCCGCGCCCATCTGCGGGAAATAATTCAGCTTAAAATGTCGGATTTAAATATTCTTTAAGAGGCTTCCAGTAATAATCTTTCCACCCGCTTGTCAAGGCAGTAACTTTATGTTCAGGAACACCCGTCTGCATAAATATCAATTTTGTTTTGTTGCCGGTTTGTTCTAACAGAAAAGTGCAAATAGAAAAATGATCATCAGGCCATCCATCCTCAGCAAAATGCCATGCCTGAACAATTTTTTTCATTTTTTACTAATTCGATATTGTAGCCATGACAATAGCCATCATACACACTGAATTTTCCGTTGACTTTTTTATTGATTTTTGCATTGGCGCCTGTGAATGCGGCGTGTTTTTTAGAGTCTAACAGAGCTTCATAAATCTCTTGTGCTGTGGCGTTGAAGGTGGCGGTTTGTTTGATTGTTTTTGTTTTCATGAGTTATTTTAATTTTTTTATAGGTCAGTTATTGATCCGATAATTTATGTCACCAATTCTCAAGTTCCCTCAATTTATTGATCTGCTCTTTCGACAATTGTTTTAAAATAAGTTCTGTTTTTAAATTCTTTTGAAGACCTTATATTTCCACGGCTACAGCTAAGCCGATCAAACTGCCAAAGAATATTAGCAGAGCAATTGCAGACAAGGTATTACTTATAAAGACGAGTTTTCTGTTTCAGGTTTGTATATGAAAACCAAAATGTAAATACACATTTTAGATTGTGCCTGGCTTTTTTCCCAATATTTTTTCGTGAATGGAAGTCCGATATAAAATGGGGAATGACTGGTTCCATTCTCGCGATTGTAAATTGTATTATTAATGAATATTCTTGAAAAAAATGCTGTAAAGAGAATGACCATTATAGCTACGAGATTTTTAATATAAAAAGACAGAAAAGGCTTATTAGTAATTGTTAAAGGTTGTCCGCTCGTGTAATCGATTTCTTTAACCCGATAGGTATCATGCCCAAAAGAGACATTTTCTGTCAGTCTCAGAATTTTTCCGTTTTTGTCAAACTGCTTCCAGATGCAGGCTTCTTTATTATCCTTATAATTTCCTGTCCGGTAGTTTCCTGAACTATCCGTGATCGTCCATGCACCTTGACGTAAGCATTGTTCATCTGTCTGATTAATTATTTTTCCTCTAATCATTTCAAAAGTCCTGCAAGGAGCAGAATAAAACGTATCCCCATTTTCACGGAACTCCATCGTTTCCCCGTGATAGGGTAGAGTGTCATTATCTTTGATCATGAACTTTTGACCAAATGATAAAGTGCTAAGGCAAATGAATATTGTTGTGATTGTTATCCGGTTCACTTATGATCAATTTGTCTGTATGAATAATACTCAATGGTATTTTAAGGTAAGACAAATTCCCTTACCTAAATCGTTTAAGTCAGATCAAATTCAAATATTCCACTTGTATAATTTTTAATTCCAGATTGTCTAGTGCTACTTATATTTTTTGATTATGTATCTACTTCAAAGTTTTATTTTACTTTAAGTTTTTAATAAAAGGCTGGATTGCATTTTCAAATTTAGGCAGATTAAGAACTATAAACTCATTCATTTTTCCCAATCTGTTTCATTAAATAAGTTTACATCTTGCAATTCAAATTTTATTCTACTCATTTTGTTGTCAGGCAATTCTTCCCAAACTAATGACTGCCAAAAGATTGTTCAATGGCTTCTTTATTTTTAAGAAGTTTTTGAAATACAATTTGTTTTTCTCCTTGCTCAAGTAGAAATTGCTAATTCAATTCTAATATGTGACTTTGTTATAATAAGAGTATATGAAACTCCACCAATTCCTGCACCTGTGCCTAACCAATGGTCTTTTGTAGGGCTTACATTTGAAACAGATTTGTGTGATTTAAAAGTGGTAATAATTGTTGCCAATATTTTTTCTTATTCCAAAACGATTGGGTTCTGATTCATTTTCTCCATTTGATGAATATTTTATCAATAGTTCATCTTCCATTTCAAACAATGAAAGCAATCTTTCAAAACATAGAATTTCGAATTACTGTCTATGTTTGATTCAATATACCAGCCATTAACAACTTCCTGTGCTGCTCTGAAGTCTGATGCGTTTCTTGTTATTTTGAAAACATCCTGATTACTTAATAATAATTGAGAATTCTTTTCGTAAAGATTTCTTAATTACATAGAAATACATTTGTGCAATCGTGTCTTCCTCAACTTTTGTGTTTTCAAAAATGAAGTATTCAAGCTTTTTATGTGTTGGGCTTTCAGCATCATAAATATTTTGTTCTTCCGATTCGTCAGCTTCTGTGATTTCCACATCAGGGAATTCCCATATTTTCAAAAAGCGTTCATAAATGATATTCAGTCTTTCTTCATATTTTGAAACATTCCAAGTGTCAATTGATTTCAAAAAATGAATTTAACCACAATCTACTAGATTGGTAGCCTTGTTCATTTCCGTCAACATTCATTTCCTTTTTGCTAAAAATGATTTGTTGCCTAATGCTCCGTTGTTGCCCGAAAGAGTTAGATTTCCAATAGTGTTTAAATACTTTTCTTTAAAAACAAAATACTCTTCGGGTGTCAAATCTGTGCTCCAGTTTTCATTCGGATTTTTTGGGAAAATGTGCTCTATGGTAATTTGCTCGTTATTGGTGTTCACATATTCTCGGTTGTTGTAATTTTCCAACATTTCAAACAGATAGTTTCTGTTTTTTGATTGAGTATTATACAAATCTTTATCCTTCAAAGCAGTTTTTAAATCTTCATTGCTTGGAAATTTCGCACTGCCCTTCTTTTTAAGTAAAGCTTTTGCAATAGAATCATAATATTCTTCTGTATCTACTTCCGAATACAGTGACATAAAAATCTTATTCAATGAACTGGTTGGCAAGCCTACAATAAACCTACGCCAAGCATAGCTTTGAATCAATTTTAAAACTTTAATCAATTCATCTTTTGCAAGCAAGCCATTTTCGGTATCTTCAAATACTTGAAGCAAAAAAGGATAGACGACGTTAATCTCTAATCTATTAATGTATTCCAATTCCTTTTTTAATGTTAGCATCTGAAACGGTTGTAGGATTAACAAACTTTTTATAATGAATGGATAACGATTTTATATTTTCCAATTCCTGATGATAGGCTTCATCTTTTTTGTTAGCGTAAAGACTTTTAAACTCTGCGTAAACTTTATTTTTATTGGGTATTTTTTTGTTACGAAGTGTTAAGTAATCCCTTATGTAATCTGACACTAAAGAACTTTGCTTCACTAAATCTTTTGCATTTTCTTCAATTGGATTCCAAATAGTTTCAAAAATTCTGTATTGGTCTTTTGGAGGCAAGTCCATTAGAATAAAATTCCTTATTAAATCTGATTGCGATAAATCTAAACCTGTTGAATTTAAACTTTCAAAAATACGTTGTGGGTCGTCTTTATCTCTTTCTAAGGAAATTTCTACAAAAATCAAACGATTTAAGCCTCTTAAAATTAATTCAAAAGTTTCATCTGTTATTACACTTCTAAAATAGTTGTAGTTCTCTGTAACATTTGAAAAGGCACTTGATTCACTATCTGTGCCAAGCATAATGGCTTTAAAAGCTAATGAATTAGTGTCCGTTTGTTTTAGCTTTAGTTTGCTCGATTCATTCTTAACATATTGATTGGTTAAAAACATATTATATAGTCGTTCTGCATCCTGTGAATTGCCGTTTTCTTTGGCAAAGCGATAAAAAGCCACATATAAAATATTGATAGTTGTTAAACGCTGTTGTCCATCTATAATTACCAATTCTTTTACCTCACTGGTGCTGTAAGTTCCTTCATGAACAAATACAATACTTCCGATAAAATGTGTTCCTCTGTTTTCTGTTTCAACTGAAATAATATCATTGAGAAGTTCTTTACATTCGGTATTTGTCCAATCATAGTTTCGCTGATAAACAGGAATTACAAACTGCACATTGGGGGCTTGTAAAAAATTATTTATTTGTAATTCGTTTGCTTTCATCCTTGAATTTTTGCATTTACTTCTACTTTTTTTAAGCCATTGGTTTAATCATGCTTTCAATAAAACTAATTTCTTCCTTGGTCAAAGCGATACTTTTATAAGTTTGCTTGTCAATTTCTTCAATTGATTTACTCCAATCAATATCTGATTTTGAGAGTGAAGTTTTGAAGAGGAACAAATTGATAGGTTGTGGATGTACAGTGTTGACTCATTTTTGCCAAAACTATGCATGAATCTTGCAAATCTTGTTCTGAGATAGTTTGATAGGTTTTTGCTAGATATTTTATTTAAGCCTAATTCAGCTCCTACAACTAAATATGTTTCTGTGCAAATTGTGTTAGGTTCACCAACAATAGAGTTTTGGTTGTCGTCATTTAACTCAGTACCAATATTATTTGATTCAAGCGGCTTTAAACTTTCCAAACATCAATCAATCTTTATGCGAAACGACTTCTGATTCATTAACATACCCTTTCATTAGCTCATGCCACATAGCTTAGGATTTTTCAATTGGTTCTTTGAGGCCTTAGAATTACTCCTAAACCTTTTGTCTCGTATAAATTATGTTCTAAAGCCAAAAGCTTTTCTAGCAGACACATATTTCGTTAGATGTTTCAAATTGTGACTCTTATAACTTTTCGATATCATGAAACTCCAATGACTATGTCGGATTAGAATATCTGAATTGGGCGTTTTTAAGCTTCGTTGTTTAATACTTGGAGTTAAATCATCTTTATATGTATGAACTTTTGTTAAATCAATTCTATTATCATAATCCTTTTCCCACAAGAAATAACAAATCCCACCTCTAAGATTTATGTTTTGAAAAATCAATTCAGGTTTAAGGAAATCGTGTAATTCTGAAATATGACTATCATTCAACATCTCATCTCTAAAATCATCTAATCCTCTTCCTCCTGCATACCATCTAGTAGGCATAATTAAAGATATGTAATCAGGATTATGTTTTCTAGCCACTTCCACAAAATGATTGTAGATAGGTAAGGCTGTATTGCTATTTGCACCACCTTCTTTTTGTTGATATGGTGGATTTCCGACTATTACATTGAACTTCATTTTTTTTTTATTTATTTTTATGTTGTCGTCTTTAATCAATTTCTTTTCTTTAATCAAATCATAAGGATCTGTAGTTTTCTTCAATAAGATTAATATCTAATTCAAGTAGCGAGTATACCTTTCTTGTGAATTCATAAGCAATTTTAGATGTCGGAATAGAATAAAAATTACTTGCTACTTCCTTTCCAAATCTTTTATAAACTGCATAAACAAATTCACCTTGTTTAGATGCAATATCCAAAAGCATTGTTGATTTATTAATTGTATTAACTGGTAAAGAGTTAATCATTTTTGTCGGTTACTATTTCTGGCGTTACAACTTCAGATTCAGATAAACGACCAAATTTTTCAAGGCATTGCTTGCTCTTTCAATTGGAGCAATTGTTGTATCGTTTGCTAATGAATTGATGTTTTGAATTTTATAATCAAGTTCACTTAATATAAATGGGTTAAGATGTTTTTGAAATAACTCGAGAATAACATTATCAAGGTCTAAATTCGAAATAATTCGCAAATTATTTCCATTGCCCTTAATTTGACTTATAATGTCTTGTAGTGACTTAACTCTCGAATCTGTCAAAAACGCGAAGAATAAAATTCTAGAATAATACATGGCAAATTTGCCTTTGTAATCAGTTTCTGCTTCATCCGTCTTAGGGCTTTTGGTTCCTTAGTGTTTTTCTCCGTTGATCGTCATCTGGTTCAGTTCCTTCAATTTCATCCCCATCTCCCTCTGATGGTTTAATTTCTAAACCTTGGCGTGAACCTATTTCTCTTTGTTTTTCAATTTCTACTTTTATTGCTTCAATCTCTAGTAATTTTAAATCAATTGATATAGAAGTAGCTTCATCAAACACGCTTCTGCTACTTGAATATTCTCTTATTGCATCAAGAATGTCAGCTGGTTGTACTTGAACAATTTTATTGTTATTCATAACAACAATAGGAGATATTTCTAGTTCTCTTCGTATTCTCTCTTCTAATTTGCTATTCCCGTTTGATTCTGTATTTACATTGTAAATTTGAGATTTGTGTTCCTGCATTTGGAACATTCTATTTGGGTTAAAGTCAACCAATAAAGTTTGTGGTTTCATATTGAACTTAACCACATCACCGTTTGGCTCTTTGAAAACTTTGATATATTGATTTTGTAAACGAAAAATAGCTTGGTCGTATTCTTGCGGAGATGCTGTGTCTTTGAGGTAAAGCATAGTGTCCCATTCATGGACTGTACTACCTGTAAGCATCCTGTTTACTGTTAATGTTATCGTTTTTTTATTTTCAGTTTCACATTTTTTTATTTTGGATTTTACAGATTGTGTGTCTTTAAAGTACTTCTCGTACTCAACACCAGAGATATTAATGATTACATAATTACTAAGATGTTTAAACTTTTGTTTTTTAATTAATGCTTCTAAAGCATCACAAGATGCTCGATAGGGCAACACACAAACAATATGGCGGCACATTTTGCCCTCTTTAATTTTGTCATAATCTAAGAAGCTTAATAAATTAGCATCTTTTTCTGAACCATCAATTACTTTTAATAAATCAATAATTTCTTTCTCGTATTTGAATTTCTTATGTAACTTTTTGTCTTTGTCTATGGTTATTGATTGCGGTTTGAATAGTTCTGAAAAAGCGTAGGTAACACCTTTCTTTTTCATTTCTTCCATTTTCTTACGGGAAGATTCATTCGGGTTAAATGCAAATCGAATCATTTGAGGAAAACCATAATAGGGGTTATCCCATTCTTTAATTTCGTCTTTGTTTAAATTTTCTAAATCCCATTGTTCTTGGTCTTCTGCAATATTTGAAAATTGATAAAATGCAATGATATCATCGGTTGTAAACTCGCTATTCATCAATATGCGATAAGGAGTACCAGAAAGGTGAATGCGAATTTTAGCATTAAAAACCTTTGTATTGCTTTCTATATCATCTAAAGAATTGTCATTTAGTTTTAGTTCACTTTTAATTTCTTTTGCACTTAAATTTTCCTCCCTTAAAACTTTGCCATATTCTGTAGCTCTTGCTCCAAAATGTGTTTCATCGATTAATAATAAGTCAACTTGACTTTGAAATATTTTTATGTTTTGTTTTATAATATCACCTTGAAGGTCTTGTAAAGTAAGAAACAAAACAATTTTTTCATTTGCTTTTTTGTTTATCAGCTATAATCGTATCGCTTTCTAAAAGAGAATTACTATCGAGAAAACAATATCCATCAAATTTTAAATGGCTTTCCGTTGTTCTTTTCCACTCTTCTTTTACATCTGCTTTTGCTGAAACAACTATTACAAGTTTTGCATTAATTTCAACCGCACAGCACATCGAAGTAAATGATTTGCCAAATCGCATAACAGCATACATTAAAAGATTTTTTCTGCCTTTTTCTACTGCTTTTTTAAAATTCTTTATTGTTTCTTGTTGGTTAGGTCTTGGGTTGTAATTTTCATTTCTGATGTATGTATGAGTAATTGGAATATGACTTTCATCAAAACGATAATATTGATATTTAGATTCATTTTTCTTATGCTCAACCTTAATATCGTTTATCGCATCATGCAGGTCTTTTTCTGTTGCGTTTTTAAAAAATTCATTTGAATAATAGGGATATTTTTAAAGCACCTTGCTCTAAACGGATTCTTTTTAATTCGGTTTCTAAAAAAAAATGAACTGCATAGTCTCTGAAAAATGTTTCATCATTAACCTTTGCTACATTACCATACTTCTTCTCAAGGTTTGGAAAGAATTTTCTCCATTCATTTAACCTTGTTTCAACAGGACGATATGTGTCGCCAACTTTAAGATAATTTGGTATTGTTTCTGTTGTAAATGCGTAAATATGAGGCTCAACTCTTCCGATTATTAATTCATCGAGAATATCTACATTGATTTCATTTGTTTCTGACATAGTTATTCTTTATTTATTAAGCAGGTCAATAAATTTTTTGCTTTTCCCATAGAGCCAGTTGCATTATCCTTTTCACCCCAATCCATAATTTTGCAATATTTCCCATTGTGTGTTAAAATGTTTTGCATTTTACATCCATTGCATAATTATTTCATTTATTGTATTTCCAAACAGATCACGACGCTCTTTAATTACATCAGTGCAACTATTAGGGACTACTCCTTTCAATCCATCCATCTGCCATACATTCCATGAAATTATATTTGCGATGTTCTGAATTGATTTTAATAACGGTTCTTTCTCGAATTTGTGAGTGTAATTTTCAATAAATGTTATAAGCATGGCTTCACGTGCAAGTAGCAAACTATCACCTTGCCATTCATAAGCATAAGTGTTTTTAAATGCAGTTTGGGATTCTATTAACCAATCTTCTCTTGAATCAACATTTTCATTAATTACTCTTAATTTTCTGTCTAAAATTCCAATTCGATTTTTAACTTGTATAGACTCACCGGTTGTACTATCATATCTGCTTGTAATGTATGGTGCTTCTCCACAAGAAATTTCTAAAAACGTGTATCAATAACATAATCTTTCCAAGTCTTACCTTTTGGATAGGTTATTTTCTCGTTGTTTGTTACCCAAATTTTAGAACCATCTTTAGCTAATATTTCTTTATTAAATACATTCTCTCACCAAACCAAGTATTATCAATTAAATTGTTTTGAGCATTACATATCCATGAAGGAGTAAAAACTTCTGCCATTTTCCTTGGATCTTGCTTGCTGCAAAAGTTTGTCTTTATGTACCCCTGGGCATAATAATACTACCATAGTCACCTGAAATTAAATCAGGTAATATTTGAGAATTGAAACTGTATTTCTCTCCAAGGTGTATATAATTGTCGGTAGCCCAAAAGATGTTTTGCTGTGTGGTGTGGTCCATCAGTAGTGTGTCGAGAACATGTGGATATTTCTCGATTAATTCATACTCTAATATGTCTATTCCTATCCGCACTTATAAATTTTTAGATTTTTAAATTTAGTTGTTCATTTCAATAAGATATACTAAATACTATAGAATTCCTAGACTTAGTTTTATCATTTTACCCTAAGTATTTTCCCTTTAAGCTTCGAAGGTCTAATCAGCATATTATATATTAATTTGCTTTCATGTATTGTGACTATACTTCAAATATAGATTTATAATCAATGAAATGTTTTATATACAATTGACCTTCTATTTATCTTAGTAAATAACGTTGTTTTCACATTACAAGAGGTTAAATCAATTCAAAATTATGTTCAATAAATGCAGGTAATTGAACATAAATAATATCTAAGTGAATTAACAGTGGCATATTATCCATATCTAAAAAAAGACTTTTACAATTATCCAAAACCAAAATGTCAGTTACAATACCCCTCAAACTCCTGAACCGGCACTGAAACTGACACTCCAAAAAGCGGAGAGTTAGGGATTCGAACCCCAGGAGGCTGTAACACCTCAACAGTTTTCAAGACTGCCGCAATCGACCGCTCTGCCAACTCTCCGGGGTCAAAATTAAAATAATTTCTGTTTGTGCAATGGAAAAATGTTCGCTTTTCTCTCATTTTTTTATTTTTTTTCCTGCTTTTCCCTTTGTTGGTTGAATATCAGTACTAAATTTGTCGACCACTATGTCACAAAAAAATTCTATTACCTCGCCGTTCAACATTATTGTCATCGTCGCGGCCCTCGGATACTTCGTTGATATCTACGATCTCATACTTTTTCAGGTAATTAAGAATCCTTCGCTCGAAGCGTTAGGACTTACTGGTCAGGCGCTTACTGATGCGGGACTGAGTCTCATGAACTACCAGATGATCGGTATGCTGGTCGGCGGTATCCTTTGGGGAATTTTAGGCGATAGAAAAGGCCGCGTGTCTGTTTTGTTTGGATCGATCATCATGTACTCGCTGGCGAACCTTTTTAATGCTTTCGTAACGGACCTGAATACATATGCATTGCTACGTTTTGTTGCCGGTGTCGGACTCGCAGGTGAACTGGGCGCCGGAATTACGCTGGTCAGCGAAACGATGACTCAGAAACATCGCGGCTATGGAACAATGGTTGTCGTTTCTTTCGGGGTACTTGGAGCAGTCGCTGCTAATCTTGTTGCCCGCAATGGAGATCTTTTCTCCGGTGTTTTGAATCAGATGTTCGATCAGCATTTGCAGAACTGGCAAGTGGCTTATATAATAGGAGGTGTGCTTGGACTGATGTTGCTGGCTTTGCGTTTCGGTGCTTATGAAAGTCATATGTACAAATCGCTGGAGTCGAAAACTGTTATTTCAAAAGGAAATTTCTTCAAGCTCTTCAGCACAAAAGCCCGCGGACTGAAATATTTTTATTGCATTGCTATCGGTGTTCCGATCTGGTTTATGATCGGTGTGCTCATCGCTTTATCGAAAGACATCTGCGCCCTGAAAGGCATTCAGAATGTCGACACGGGAAATGCTGTGATGTTCTTTTACCTCGGAACTTCTTTCGGCGATTTCATGAGCGGCTATCTCAGCCAGGTCTTCAAAAGCAGAAAACGTATCGTTTTTCTTTACCTGATCATCACTGTAATTTCAATCCCGCTTTATCTGTATGTCACCGACATTACCCCGGAATTGTTCTATTGGGTCTGTGCATTTTTGGGAATTGCATCCGGATACTGGGCTGTATTTGTAACGATCGCTTCCGAACAATTCGGTACAAACATCCGCTCAACCGTTACGACAACCGTTCCGAATTTCGTTCGCGGGGCATTGGTTTTGCTTACGTTTATCCTGAACTTCTTCCGCAAATCGCTGGAGATCGATCTCATCACAAGTTGTCTCATTGTCGGAATTCTTGCCGTCGGACTTGCATTTTATGCTTTAAGTAAAATGGAGGAAACTTATCATAAGGAGTTGAATTATACGGAAATAATGTAGACTAGCTTTGGGAAAGGTTTTTTCGTTTTGAAGGGTTGGTGAATGAAGTGGAATGAAGTGAAATGAAGTGGAAAGAAGTGAAAGTGAAGGTGGAAAGTGAAAGTGGAAAGTGTAGAGTGAAAAGTGAAAAGTGAAAAGTGAAAAGTGAAAAGTGAAAAGTGAAAAGTGAAAAGTGAACTCGTATGAAAAAGACAGAACATTGGTGTTGGGGGCTTCGGAAAATCCGGAGCGGTATTCGTTTAAGGCGATCAGGAGTTTGCTGAATCATGGGCAAAAGGTTGCGGCAATCGGAGCGAAGAAAGGGGTCGTAAACGGGGTCGAATTTTCTAAAGAGCGGCCGGCGTTTGAAGATATTGATACTGTGACTTTATACCTTTCTCAGAAAAATCAGGTGGATTATTACGATTATATTTTGTCGCTTAAGCCGAGACGGATCATTTACAATCCGGGTGCTGAAAATCCGGAGTTAGAAGCTTTTGCTAAAGGAAATGGGTATCGAAAATCTGGAAGCGTGTACTTTAGTCCTCTTAGGTACCGGACAATATTAAGATCAAAACTATCCTTTATAAAAGCTAAGAAACAAAATCCATAATCCACTAATCCTTGATAACTCCTCTAATCCTCTAATCCTTCAATCCTAGTCAACAAAAAAGTCCCGCCGAAGCAGGACCTTTTCAATATTTATTACGAAGTTGAAATTAAGATTTCTTCTCTTCGATACGAGCTTTTTTACCTGATATTCCACGTAGATAGAAGATACGGGCACGACGAACGATACCACGTTTGTCAACTACGATCTTGTCGATCTTTGGAGATGAAAGAGGGAAGATACGCTCAACACCAACGCCGTTGGAGATCTTACGTACTGTAAATGTTTGTGTATGTCCGGAACCTTTACGTTGTAAAACAACGCCCTGGTACTGTTGGATACGTTCTTTGGTACCTTCTATAATTTTGTAGTGTACAGTTACTGTATCACCGGCTTTGAAGTCTGGAGTTTCGCGCTTTTCATTGATGTTTTCAGCCGCAAATTTCACTAAGTCCATGATAATGAGTGTTTTCGAATCGGTTCAGCCCGAAATCGGACCGCAAATATAGGAAAATATTTAGTACTGCAAACAAATAATTCATTCATTTTTCAATAATTCGGGCCTTCTTTCTTTGGTCCTTTTAACTGATTGATCATGACGCCATTTGTCGATTTCGGCAGCATGACCTGACAATAAAATGTCAGGAACTTTCATACCCCGGAACTCTGCCGGACGGGTATAGACCGGCGGCGCAAGCAGATTGTCCTGGAAAGAATCGGAAAGGGCAGAGGTCTCGTCATTCAGAACTCCGGGCAATAAACGGATGATGCTATCTGCAACAACTGCTGCTGCAAGTTCCCCGCCTGACAAAACATAATTTCCGATAGAGATTTCCCGGGTAATGAACTGTTGGCGTACTCTTTCATCTACTCCTTTATAATGGCCGCAAAGGATCATTATATTTTTCTGCATCGACAACTGATTTGCCATCGGCTGATCAAACAATTTTCCATCCGGACTCATATATATTATCTCATCATAGTCCCGCTGCGATTTCAATTCTTCAATGCATGCAACGATCGGTTCGATCATCATGACCATTCCGGCTCCACCACCATAGGGATAATCATCAACTGTTTTATGTTTGTTCACAGACCAGTCGCGGATATTATGGACATTGACTTCAACCAATCCGGCTGCAATTGCACGCTTCAGAATTGAATGTGCAAAAGGACTGGTCAGTAACTCCGGAACTATAGTGAGTATGTCAATTCTCATTTGATGTTATTCATTTTAGTCATTACAGCTTCGACAATGCCTTTTTGTAACGAAACCTGTTTCTTTGCATCAGGGATAATTTCTTCGTTATTTTTTTCGATCAGCTTATCGATACCACGGTTTTCACTCTCAAGATCGTCGATCTTCTTTAACATCGATTCTTTACTATCCTGAAGTTTCTCTTTTTCTTTGGTAAATTGTTTTAATAACTTCTCTTCTTTTTTCTTCTGCTCTTCTGTTCCTGTATAGTTATTCAGATAAGTTTTCTGCTGAAGAATGGAAGTGGACTTTAAACTTTGTTCCTGTTCATTTGTAACGATGTCATCTTTCTTTCTCGAGATCGCACGCTCATTGTTGCGAATGTTTTTCCGGAAACCTTCATTCTCATCTTCTAAAGAAGAAACTTTTTTTTCAAGGATAACTAATTTATTTTTTTCTTCAAGCCATTCATCATTGACTGCATTTTTATATTCCTTGATACCAAACTGACGGACAAAATTATTTACTGCAGCAGATTTTTCACTGTCCACTGCTGTACTTAAAAATGAAGAATCCTTCAGCATAAAGAATGCAGACAATTTGATCTTTGTTCCATCCGGACTAACGACACCAAATACAGTCATGGAGTCATTGCCAAGAGCAGGAATTATTCCGAAAGGCAAAGTGGTCTCGCCGTCTTTCGATGCTGCAGGTCTTTTACTTTGGTGCTTCAGATATGTCTTCCAGTTCGACTGCACTTTTTTCAATTGCGCCTGCGGGATATCAATTACAAAGGCATTTTTGTTTCCCATTGAAAATGATCGATCCATTTCCTGGACAACGAGGTTTTCCTGAGCCTGAGAGATGCCCGAAACAAGCATAAAAAATAGTACTAGTTTTTTCATAATTAGTTAGTTAAGCATGTGGTGCTGAAGATGCTTTATTGGATTTCGCTCAAAATCCAATAAGTCTGTCTTGCAAAGGTAATTTTCCGTTCGGATTCGGAAATGAAAGTTTACATTTGCCTCCGTCAAAAATATATGAAGAAGCTAAAAGTTGGAATAATAAGAGAAGGGAAAGTGCCTCACGATAAGCGAGTTGCATTTACCCCGGAGCAGTGTGCGCAGATTTCAAAGGAATATCCTGATGTTGAATTAGTGGTCCAGCCAAGTGAATGGAGATCATTTACGGATGAAGAATACAGAAATGCCGGCATCACTATGGTGGAAGATATTTCCGATTGCGATATCCTGATCGGAATTAAAGAAGTCCCTAAAAACGAATTGATCGCTAACAAAAAGTATTTATTCTTTTCACATACTATAAAGAAACAAGCTCATAACCGTTCTCTTTTGCAAACAATGATTGAGAAAGGAATCACGATGATCGATTATGAATGTCTGGTCGATAAAAATGATAACCGCATTATCGGTTTCGGTCGATTCGCCGGTATTGTAGGAGCATACAATGGCATCATGGCGTATGGATTAAAATACAAAATGTTTGATCTTAAACCTGCGCATCTTTGTCACGATAAAAAAGAGTTGTTTGCAGAATTAGATAAAGTCAATTTACCAAATATAAAAGTCGTAGTGACCGGCGGCGGTCGTGTTGCCAATGGTGCCTGCGAAACCATGGGTGCAATGAACTTGCGAAAAGTAACGCCATATGAATTTCTGAATTATACATTCCGTGAACCGGTGTATGTGCAATTGCATTCGCATGATTACTTTGAAGCAAAAGACAAATCACCTTTTAGTAGCTACGACTTTCATCACAATCCGGAAAATTACAGATGTACTTTCAGTGACCCGAATAGTTATGCATCGATAACAGACTTGCTGATTCATGCAACATTCTGGGATCCGCGTGCAGATATATTATTCACCAAGCAAAGAATGCGTGATCCGGATTTCAGGATCAGTGTTATTGCAGATGTGACTTGTGATATTGATGGAAGTATTCCGTCCACAACAAGATCAACTACGATAGAAGATAAATTCTATGGATACAATCCGCTGACAGAAGAGATCATTGGTTCATTCGATAAAGAAGCGATAACCGTCATGGCCGTCGACAATCTGCCGTGTGAACTTCCGAGAGATGCGTCTGATGGTTTTGGAAAACATCTGATTGAACGAGTTCTTCCATCACTGTTCGGTGATGCTGACCATTTAATTATTGATAGAGCGTGTATTTTGAAAAATGGCAAGCTTACGGAGAGGTTTTCGTATCTTAAGCAATATGCTTCTGGTAATGAAGTGAAATGAAGTAGAATGAAGTATAAAGAAGTGAAATGAAGTGGAATGAAGTAGAAAGAAGTGGAATGAAGTAGAAAGAAGTGAAATGAAGTATAATGAAGTAGAAAGAAGTGAAATGAAGTAGAATGAAGTATAAAGAAGTAGAAAGAAGTGGAATGAAGTAGAATGAAATATAAAGAAGTGAAATGAAGTAAAATGAAGATAAAGAAGTATAATGAATTTAAAAGAGAATTATAGTGAAGTGAATTGAAATGAGAAATTTGCAGGTGCCAATATTTCACTTCATTTTACTTCATTATACTTCATTTCACTTCATTTAATATTTATTTCACTTCATTTCACCTCATTTAATATTTCACTTCATTTAATATTTCACTTCATTCCTCTTCACGATAAATAAAAAAAACATGTCAGTCATTGTAGCCCCCAGCGTTTTGTCTGCCGATTTTGCAAATCTGCAGCGTGATATTGAAATGATCAACAACAGTGAAGCAGATTGGTTTCATGTGGATGTAATGGACGGCGTTTTTGTTCCAAACATTTCATTTGGATTTCCGGTGATCGCTGCATTGAAGAAACATGCGAAGAAACCATTGGATGTTCATCTGATGATCGTTCAACCTGAGCGTTACATTCAGCAATTCAAGGATGCCGGTGCTGATATTTTATCTGTGCACATTGAAGCATCTACTCATTTGCATCGCTCGATCCAGCAGATAAAACAAGTTGGCATGCAAGCCGGTGTTGCTATCAATCCGCATACACCTGTGTCATCGCTGATCGATGTGATCGCTGAAATCGATCTGATTTGTTTGATGAGTGTGAATCCCGGATTCGGAGGACAAAAATTTATCGAGCGTACTTATGCAAGGATCTCTGAGCTGAAAGAGATGATCGTGAAATCAAACTCAAAAGCAAAAATTGAAATCGACGGTGGGGTGGATCTGAAAAATTCTTCCGCACTATTGAAAGCCGGAGCGGATGTTTTTGTGGCGGGGAATACGGTTTTTTCTAGTAAGGATCCTGTGGAGACGATCCGGATGTTAAAGCAGACGATGTAAAGATTTCGGATTTCGGAATGCGGATTTCGGAATGAACCTTTGATCTAAGGTCAGGGCTAAGAATTCAAAATCATTTTCATCTAATATTGTATTGTTGATGATGAATTTTGATAAACTAATTTTTAAATTTTTCTATTTGCATACAGTATACCTTAAAAACCGAAAATAATATAGCGACCCGTCATCCTGGAAGGATCTTTTCGGTTATAAAGGAAGTTCGTTTGCTATGTGATTTTTTATGACTACAATCAGATTGAGACAGGTTTAGCTTTTACTGATGGATTATAAATCCATAGCTCGGGAGCAAAGGATTGAAAATCCTTCGCAGCATGGATTATAAATCCATAGTTCGAAAGCAAAGGATTAAAAATCCTTCGCAGCGTTTAATCCTTCGCAGCTAGCGCTGATAAATGATTCTTTCATAACTCACCTCATCTCCACAACGAATTATCAAATAATAAATCCCGGAAGAAAATTTATTTGAAATGTCGATTGTGAAATTTTTCTCTTTGGTGTCAAACTGCATGAGTGATCTGCCTGTGTAATCGATGAGGGTTACTGATTTGTTTCCGGAAATTGTTTCAACGATGAATTTTCCATTGGATGGATTGGGATACACCTTTGTAGAATTGGAAATGTTCTCGGGTGTTCCGGTATAAATAAACGGAAATGCCAATGAGAAGAATGAGCATCCTGTAGAATCCGTAACCTGTACACTGTAATTTCCGGATGCTGTAGGAGTGTAGGTCTGACTTGTTGCACCTGCAATGATAAGATTGTTTAAGAGCCACACGTATGAACTACCGGGCGTAGAAGTTAATGTCGGCCATGAGTAGGATATTGTCGGTGCTGAACCGGTGATTTGAACTAAATTGCTCGTTACAGAATCGTTAAGCGAACAGGTTGCATTACTTTTTAAAGTTGCAGAAATAATATCATTATAACCGAGTCCCTGGAATTCTACTGTGTCCCGATCAGTAGTGAAATATGAACCATTTATATACCACTTAACTACCGGAAAACTTCCCTCAAACTGCATTGCAGAAGTAAATGAAATTCTGCCTGAGCAAAGATCTGTAACCGGAAATATATTTATGGTTGGTATTTCAGGTGTGCAAATTTTATTTCTGGTAATATTTGTGACGATAGGACTATTGCTATCAAAAAATACCTGAGCACTATTAGTTATTTGAGCTCCTTGAAAAACTGACGGTTTTAGGTTTAAACTAAATTCAACAAAGCCATGACTGTTTGCTTCATCGATATTGCTGTCAGGAAGTAATATCGGATCAAATTGCCAGATAAGCTCATGATCAATCAAACTAAAATTGTATGGATGAGATGATGAAAGTAATTGAATTGTTGAGAGATCAAAGTTGTTATTTAATTGATCAACTATTTTTACAAAATGGGCTGTATCATTTCCTGTATTTTGAAAATTGATGCGGTATGTAAATCTTTCGTCAGGTTCAGTTATATTATCAGTACCAATTCCTATCGGTGTGACTAACTTTTCATTTGGATCCAGAGAATTTCTGACAACTGAACAATGAGTGTAGTGAAATGGTACTGAATTGTCAGGAGCCGATTGCAGAATATAATTCAATGAATATGACTGTCCACTCAGTAATGGACCACATCGTTCAATATTTGCTTTCGGAATTCCGGTAACAGGAAATAAATTTGTTTGTTCGGCTTCAAGTCTCATTGTTTTACCGTCACTGATGAAACATAGCGTAGTGTCTTCACCTGCTAAAAGTTGAAAACTGCCTTGTTGAACTAAAACATTATCGGCATATAATCTCCAATTGGATGGAGAGTCCATATTACTGCTCGTGTCAGAAATGTTATAAATAGTAAAACATGATGAATCGTTTTCGCACGAAGAAAATACTCTGATATAGCTGCCATCCCATAAACTATCCGGCTCATACGAACAAAAAGTGACGGGACTAATATCTGCATCAATGCAAAGAGTTGCATTCTGTAATCCTGCCGGATCGCAAACCACATCGGCAGAAAGAGAAAATCTAAAATGTGTTCCGATTAGTATAGGTGGCAATGAAAACTGATAAACATTATCTGGGAGAACAGTGAAAGGAAATAATGATGAGATGTTGCTCAATTCATTTGGTAACCGCAGATTTACAACCGGATTATTTTCAACTTCCGAACCTTCATTGAAACAGGTTACAGAAATTGTTGAATTACTGCATGGCCTGAATGCAGATGATGTTGTTACAACCCGTAACCGGTTACAACTATACTTCGTTTTTAATCCAAAATCATTTCCTGAAATCGTATCTCCAAAATTTGGAATGTAAACATGAATTGCACCTGAATCCGGGCAAGAATATTCCAGCAAATTTGATGGGTTTAAAAGTGAAATTCTGAAATTCCCAGTGTCAATAGGAAGGTCATAATTTCCTGAACTATCTGTATTTACAATTACAGAATAATTTTGTCTTTCAAGTTTTACAAGAAATGGAGTAGGTCCATAGAAATCAAGATTGATATCTGCATTGTTAAATACGCAGTCGGAATCTTTGTCGAGGTAAACATGTCCTTTGATTCTGGTATAACCATTTAATGTCAACTCAATTGGATCTGAAATAAGTGCACACAATTGATTTACTCTGACAGTGTATCTTCCGGATTCGATAGCTATGAAATTTTGATTACCGTCTATTATCAAAGTGTCGTTTCTGTACCAGTAGTAATAGGTATACCCTGGAGTTGCATGTAATTCAACAGGACAACCGGAACATAATGTCGAATCAAATGTGATAGTCAACTTGCGATCGGGATCGGCAAGAAAAGTAGTAGTAGTAGTTTGTCCGATAGTATCTGTGACAGTTATTGTATAGAGAACTGAATCTTTAAAAAGTACTAATGGCGATGCAATCGAATCGGCGCTTAATCCTATTGATGGACTCCAGGAATATGTTAAAGGTCCACAACCACCGGCAGCGATTGGAAAAGCAATTATTGAATCGCCTTGACATGATAACCCATTCCATGTGTCTGTGGAATAGGCGTAGGCTAAAGATATATGAGTAGCAGAGGAATAGGCATAGGAAGTATTTTCATAAGTATCACCTGTTATATATCCGGAACTGTGTTCATAATTAATCAGATTAGACAGGCTATCATATAGATGATATACCAAAGTTGAACCGGTATTAGAATATGCATGAAATTCTCAAACATTAACAAACCATAAACATCATATGTATAACTTGTATTTTGGGGAAATGCAGAATGGGATCCGTATGATACAAGTTTCAGATGATTATTAAAATAATCGTATGAGTAGCTCTCAGAATCTGTACCTGAATAATAGTGATGTGAATAGTATATTATATTGTTAAGCGAATCGATAATGTAAAAGACAGAATCGTTTTTAGCGAAATCATCTCTCTCAATGAAAGACAGTAACTAACTGTGTCATATCTCTGCATGGATACTATCTATCCAAAGTCCTGAAAGAAGATCCCATCTTTGAAGAAAAAGTGAATCCCTTAAACCGGCTTGACTTGTAGGTAATCTGGTATCGTTCAATATTTCTCCAACTTCCTCCTGAATAGTTTTGAAACTGAATGGATGTCTGCTGATTTCCGGAATAGAAATAATTTCTTTGAGAAATAAAACCTGTCGAGTCTGACAAAATATAATTCAGAATAAGTTCTGAACCGTTGTAAGTCCAGACTTCACTTTTAGAAATTGTCCAGATACTTCCGTTCCAGTGTGACGTGGATTCTTGACAATGGTTTTACTGATGGAGTATAAGAAAATTCGATTTTATTCAGGTCTGCAAATCCAGTTCCTGTGCCTTGTAGTTCCACATATTCAATTGTATCATGAAGAGCATTGTATGAGATAAGTTTTTTGACAAATGTTCCTTGAGTGCGAATTATCCCACCCGATGTATTATTTGAGATATTATGTACTGAAGAATAAACACGTCCATTTGTTAAATCGAATGAGTCAACATAAATTTTATTTGTTCTGATTCCGTTGTTTTTTTCTTGTGTATATCTTGTAACTACAGAATCATTACCACATGTCTGCGAAAAGCAATTGGTAAAATGTAATATTGATAAAATTGCAATGGAGATAAATCTATTCATTGGGCGGATTATAAAATTTGAAAATAATACTAAGTGGAAAGATAATAAAAAGTTGGGATTTAGGGGGGATTGAATAAATTCCTTTGAAGTTTTGTGTCTTCTTTTTCAACCATTTTCCAAACATCCAACATAGACAATATGGCAGCCTTTCATCATGGAAGGATCTTTTCGGTTATAAGTATGTTCGTTTGATAGAAGTGATCTACTAGTGCTGCAATTGTTGCTACAGGATTAGCTCTAATTATGGATTGCAAATCCATAGCTCGGGAGCAAAGGATTGAAAATCCTTCGCAGCGGGATCCATAGCTCGAAAGCAAAGGATTAAAAATCCTTCGCAGCAGGATCCATAGCTCGAAAGCAAAGGATTAAAAATCCTTCGCAGCTTCGCAGCTGTAATAAAATTTGTTAAGGTTGAACAATAATTCTTTCATAACTTATTTCTTCTCCATTCCTTACAATCAGGTAATAGACACCTGAAGAAATGTTTTCCGGTAAGTTTATGAAAATGCTGTTTTCTGAAGTAGTAAAATTAAGAATGGATTGGTTTGTCAGATCTTTGATAGATATGATCTTATTTCCCGGTGCTGTATTAACTCTGAATTTACCTCTTGATGGATTCGGATAAACCTTTAAGTTTTCTGATTTCACATTTGAAAGTCCGGTGAAAACAAAAGGAAAATCAGGTGAAAGCTGACTACATCCCGCAGTATCCGTAACTTGAACCTGATAATTACCACTCGCTAGCGGAATATAAGTTTGATTTATTGCTCCTGAAATCATAACACTGTCTAGATACCACTGATATGCTGTACCAGGACTGGACACTAATTCCGGCCATGAATAATTAATTGTAGGAAGTGAATTTGAGAGCAGCACAAAATTGCTGCTAACTGAATCAAAAATTGAACATGGGGAACTACTCCAGAGTTTTGCTTGTATCTGATCGTTTAAATTTAAGCCTGAAAGAGTAATTGTATCTCCATTAAATGGGAAATATATTCCATTAATATACCATTTTATAATTGGAGAATTTCCGGGATATTGTAAAGTTGAACCAATTGTTACATTACCTGCGCAAAAATCAGAAATTTGCGAAATGGAAATGGTTGGAGATTCGGGCGTACAGATTTTGACCCAGGGTGAATTTGCATAGATCGGACTGTTGAAATCAAAATAGATGTTAGCAGTATTAGAAACTAACGTTCCTTGAGGTGTACTGGATTTAACTTTTATGCTGAATTCAACATAACCATGACTATTGGTTTCATCGACATTACTATCCGGTAATAATATCTGGTCAAATAACCAGGTCATCTTATGGTTTTCAATTGAAAAGGAATATGGATGTGATGATGAAATAATTTGTATTGTAGTACGATCAAAATGAAAAGTGATATCATCTGTAATCTTAACGATATATGCTGTGTCATTACCAGTATTCTGAAAATCTATCCTGTAGGTAATTCTTTCATCAGGATGAAAAATTCTTCTGGATCCATATCCTGTAGGACTTACAGATTTCGTATTTGGATCATAGGAATTGAAGACTGGAGCGCAATAAGTTTTTTGAAAAGGCAGGGAGTTGTTTCGTGGTGACTGGAGAATATAATTTAATGAATAGTTTGATCCGGATTGTAAAACTCCGCAACGTTCAACATTTGCATCAGGAATTCCTGTTGTTGGAAAAGAATCGGTCTGATCAGCTTCAAGTCTGTATGTTCTTCCATCACTGGAAAAGCAAAGTGCAGTATCTTCTCCCGATTGTAACTGAAATGTTCCTTGTTGAATCAATAAATTATCGGCATACAATTTCCAGACTGAAGGCATGTCCATATCACTTCCAGGATTAGCATAGTTGTGTATTGTGAAGCATGCTGAATCATTTTCACAAGATGAATATACTCTAATATAACTTCCATCCCAGGCACTATCTGGTTCTAGTGAACAAAAGTTTATTGGAGTAATTTCTGCATCTATACATAATGTTGCACCTTGAAGCCCTGTGGGATCGCAAATTACATCCGCTGATAAACTGAAATTACCAATTCCCAAGATTCCAAGTGGAGGCAGAGAAAATTGATAAGTATTGTCAGAAAGAACTGTAAAGGTTTCAGATGATGTTATATTGATTAATTCAAGTGGTAGTCGAAGATTAACGACCGGATTGGTTTCATCAACTGAACCTTCATTGTAATAATTTACATTAATTGTTTCATTACTGCATGGTTGAAATCTGGACGCAGAAACATTTACACTCATTCGATTACAACTGTATCTGATCTTTAATCCAAAATCATTTCCGGTAACCGTATCACCGTATGCTGGAACATAAACATGTACTACTCCTGAATCAGGACAGGAGTACATAAATATATTAGAGGGATTGATCACTGAGATCCTGAAATTTCCTGTATCAATTGGAATATCATAATAGCCGGCACTATCTGTATTTATCAAAGCAGAATAATTTTGTCGCTGTAGTTGAATTAAGAATGGTGTAGTTCCATACCTGACTAAGTTCAGATCAGCATTATTAAAAACACAATCAGAATCCATGTCGAGATAAACATGTCCCCGAATTCTCGTCAGCCCTGATAAAGTAAGTACTACTGAATTGGAACTAAGGTCACAGTAACCTGACGCTTCAACTCTGTAAATTCCGGATTCTATTGCCAGAAAATTCTGTCCCTGGCTAATTAAAGTGTCATTTCTGTACCATTTATAATCTGAATATCCGGATGTAGCTGATAACATTACAGGACAACCAGGACATAGAGTAGTGTCGAATGAAATACTTAATTTATAATCAGGTTCAACTGTAAATATAGTGGATGCACTTTGTCCTATACTATCGGTTATTGTTATTGTATAGGAAATTGAATCCTGAAAAGTTATGGTCGGGTTTGGAACAGTATCAGAACTTAATCCAATCGATGGGCTCCAGTTTATTGTGTAGGGTCCACATGCTCCCGAGATCAACGGAATTGAAAAAGTAGAATCAGCTTGACATGTCAGTAGAGTATAATCTTCAACAGGAATATATGCAAGTGCTAAACCATTATCTGTTGAATATGTAAAAGTTGCCTTTGAATTTCTGTCTGAAGCTCCAGAACCAAATGATGATCTATATTCTAAAGGATTTCCCAAACTATCGTAAGTATCATTTGAACCGGAACTTGAAGTTGGTGAATTAGATGAAGTGTTTCTTCGAAGTAATATTCCCGCAGTATCATAAGTGTAATTTTCCGAATAGGAATATGCAGCAGATACATGAAAACTGACCAGTTTCAGATTCTCATGAAAGTAATTCCATGTAGTGGTTTCGACTGTCTGGTTGCTCATTAACATTTGATGAACCATTCTAACAACATTGTTTAAGCTGTCGACAGAATATGTAATGGTATCTCCGGGAAAGTACATGTATCTGACTAAATCAGCTAAATAGGTTGTCTGATTATAACTTCCTTCCAGACTATCTATCCAGAGATTTAAACTTGTGTCCCATTTTTGTAAATAAAGAGAATCCCGATTCCCGGATGGCAGATAGGTAATTAGAAATTGTTCAACATTCAACCAATTCCCGCTAATATAATTTTGGAGTAAAACAGAAACTTGTTGATTTCCGGAATAAGAATAATTTTTTTGCAGAATATTTCCGGTAGAATCGGAAACCAGATAATTCAAAATATGTCCTGAGCCATTAATTGTCCAGACTTCACTTATTGCGATCATCCATGCACTGCCGTTCCATCTTGAATCAACCCTTGAAAGTAATTTGTTATTCAGGTTATAATTAAATTCAATTTTTCTCACATCAGTATAACCGGTACCTGTTCCTAGTGCTTCTCTATATTCCAGTGTATCACTATTAGCATTGTAGGAGAGAAGTCTTCTCACAAAGTTTCCGTTCGTACGGACAGGAATGGGATTGTTAATTAAATCAATAAAAGTACTATAGACTTTTCCGTTAGTCAGGTCAAAAGAATCAATACTAATTGTTCTTGTCAAATCACCATTGTCGTTTTCAAAATAAGTTTTTCCAACTACTGAATCATTTGCACATGATTGTGAAAATCCTTGTGTTGAGATGAATACTGAAAATATTATAAATAGTAGGAATTTCTTCATAGTGTTTTTATTAGGTCTTTAAGAAAAATCTTAATTCAGGAAAGATAATAATAAATAAACTATGAAAATGGCGGCAGGCTTTTATTTGGTGAATGGATGATTTTGATGGATTAAAGAGTGACATTCGATTAGAAGTGTAGTGGATGATTCTCGGAAAAGAAAAAAGAGATTAATTGCCATCGGCAATTAATCTCTTTTTTCTTTTCCGAGAATCATCCATAAATAATATGGTAGACCGTCATCCTGGAAGGATCTTTTTGGTTATTAAGGAAGTTCGTTTGCTATATGATTTTTTATGACTACAATAAGATTGAGACAGGATTAGCTTTTACTGATGGATTATAAATCCATAGCTCGAAAGCAAAGGATTGAAAATCCTTCGCAGCTGGATTTCATTTGCCCATTTATTAATTTTCCACTTACAGAACACTGTACCTTAATAACCGAAAAGGTCCTTCCAGGATGACTGTTAATGGTGGTTATAGTGTTGGATTTGCGAAAAATTAAAAAGCGATTTTTGCCAAAGGCAAAAATCGCTTTTTAATTTTTCGCAAATCCAACATAAATAATATGGCGACACGTCATCCTGGAAGGAACTTTTCGGTTTTAGGGAAGTTTGTTTGCTATATGATTTTTTATTATTATAATTTGATTGAAACAGGATTAGCTTTTACTGATGGATTATAAATCCATAGCTCGGGGGCAAAGGATTAAAAATCCTTCGCAGCGGGATCCATTAAATTTCAATTGCCAATTATTAATTTTTCCTCTTTTCTAACTTTGTACCTTAACCAAAAAGGTCCTTCCAGGATGACAATTTGTATGTCGAAGTAGTGTTGGATTTGCGGAAAAAATAAAAAAGCTATTATTGCCACAGGCAATAATAGCTTTTTTATTTTTTCCGCAAATCCAACATAAATGAAATGGCGACCCGTCATCCTGGAAGGAACTTTTCGGTTTTAGGGAAGTTCGTTTGCTATATGATTTTTTACGATTATAATTTGATTGAAACAGGTTTAGCTTTTACTGATGGATTATAAATCCATAGCTCGAAAGCAAAGGATTGAAAATCCTTCGCAGCGGTTTCCATAGCTCAGAGCAAAGGATTCAAAATCCTTCACAACAAAGAACAAAAAAAGCCGCACATTTCTGTACGGCTCTTTTCACTTTTGATTATGTATGGGGCATCTTAGCCTAGGTAGGTCTTCAAGATCTTACTTCTTGAAGTGTGTTTCAAGCGACGGATCGCTTTTTCTTTGATCTGACGAACACGTTCTCTTGTTAAGTCGAAACGTTCTCCGATCTCTTCCAGTGTCAGGGGTTGTTCGCCGGCAGCAAGTCCGAAGTATAAACGGATCACATCTGCTTCACGCGTTGTCAATGTGCAAAGCGCACGCTCAACTTCACGACGAAGTGATTCTGTGATAAGAGAAGAGTCGGGGTGAGGCTGATCGTCGTCACCAAGTACATCGATCAATGTGCTGTCTTCACCTTGCGTCAGCGGAGCGTCCATTGAAATGTGACGGCCTGATGTACGCATTGCGTCTTTGATATCATCTACCGTCAGTTCCATTGCTGTTGCAATTTCTTCTGTCGATGGTTCGCGTTCGAATTCCTGTTCTAATTTTGAAAATGTCTTGTTGATCTTATTGATCGAACCGATCTTGTTCAATGGTAAACGAACGATACGAGATTGTTCAGCCAATGCCTGTAGAATCGATTGACGGATCCACCATACTGCGTAGGAGATGAATTTGAAACCACGTGTCTCATCGAATCGTTGTGCTGCCTTGATCAATCCAAGGTTACCTTCATTGATCAAATCGCCAAGTGTCAATCCCTGGTTCTGATATTGTTTAGCAACTGAAACGACGAAACGTAAATTTGCTTTCGTTAATCGCTCCAATGCTTTCGGGTCGCCTTTCTTGATCTGCTGAGCTAGCCTAACCTCTTCTTCAGCTGTGATAAGTTCGACCCTACCGATCTCCTGTAAATACTTATCTAATGACGCTGTTTCGCGATTAGTTACCTGTTTGGTAATTTTTAGTTGTCTCATGCTAACTTTCTGTTGATTTTGGAAAAATAATACATTGGTGAAACGCTACTGTTTTCGTTTAGTTTCAGGATTTTTTAAAAAATCGGGCGGATTTATGAAAATGGGACGTTTTTGAGAAATGGGTGAGTGGTGAGTGGTAAGTAGTAATTAGCACAACTTACAAACTGAAAGAACAATGTAAAAGTGCAAGATATATTGATAGTCAGTAGTTAAATTGGATAATATTTTGGTTTTGCGAAGGAGGATGTTGATTGGATTACAAAATGGTGAGTGGTAATTGGTGAGTTGTGAGTAGCAACACTTACAAAATTTAAAGTTCTCACCTTGATTAGAGCAATAAAAAAAGGAGCAATTCACAAGAAATTGCTCCTTTTAAGTATTATATCTGTAATAAAGAAAGCGGTGCTAATTACTACTCACCACTTACTACTCACTAGTTCGGTTGACGACGTTGTGGTCTGCGTTCACCGCCACCACCACCCTGACCAGGTGCTGTTTCAGACATTCCTTCCGGACGTGGGTCAAGAACTTTTTTGGATAGTCTGAACTTTCCTGTTTTCTTGTCGACTTCGATCAATTTAACTTTGATCTTTTCGCCTTCAGTGAAAACTCCATCCATTTTATCAATTCTGTTCCAGCTGATCTCAGAAATGTGAAGAAGTCCGTCTTTACCCGGCATGAATTCAACGAATGCGCCAAAATCCATAATGTTTTTAACCTTGCCTTCGTAAACTTCACCAACTTCAGGTGTTGCAGTGATCGCACGGATACGCGCTTTTGCTGCTTCAATTCCTGATTTATCTACCGATGAAATTTCAATGATACCTTCATTGTTTACTTCTTCGATTGATATAGTTGTATTTGTTTCACGTTGCATTTCCTGAATGATCTTACCACCTGGTCCGATTACCGCACCAATATATTCTTTAGCAATAACCATTTTCTCAATACGAGGAGCATGTGATTTATAATCTGAACGCGGAGCAGAAAGTGTTTTCTTGATCTCATTCAAAATATGTAAGCGACCATCTTTCGCCTGATTCAATGCCTGAACCATTATGTCCATTGGCAATCCTTGAATCTTAAGATCCATTTGACATGCACAGATACCTTTGTCAGTTCCTGTAACTTTGAAATCCATATCACCTAAATGATCTTCATCACCAAGGATATCACTCAATACTGCAAAACGACCTTTACCATCTGTGATCAGCCCCATTGCAATTCCTGAAACAGGTTTACGGATCTGAACACCGGCATCCATAAGAGCTAATGTACCTGCGCACACAGTTGCCATAGATGATGAACCATTTGATTCAAGAATATCGGATACAACTCTGATTGTATAAGGACAATCGGCATCTGATGGTAAAACCATTTTCAAAGACCGCATGGCAAGATTACCATGACCGATCTCACGACGACCCGGAGCACGGTTTGGTTTTACTTCACCTGTAGAAAATCCCGGGAAGTTATAATGCAATAAGAATTTTGTTGAACCTTCTTTGTTTGGAGTATCGATCATCTGCTCATCCAGCTTGCTTCCAAGTGTTACGCTTGTCAATGATTGAGTTTCTCCTCGTGTAAAGATCGCTGAACCGTGAGTAGAAGGAAGGTAATCTACTTCTGACCAGATTGCGCGGATGTCAGTTCCTTTACGTCCATCCAGACGAATTCCTTCTGCTAAAATGCAATTACGCATTGCATCACTTTCCACATCGTGGAAATATTTTTTTATCAGTCCTGCTTTTAATATTTGTTCTTCTGCAGGAAGTGTTGCTTTGAATTCATCATGCAATGCTTTGAATGCAGCAGAGCGGGCGTGCTTGTCAGGATTTCCGCTTTTTGCCAATGCATAAGCTTTATCGTAACAATATTTTGCGATCTGATTATTTAATGCTTCATCACTCAGTTCATGAGAATATTCACGCTTTTCTTTGTTTCCGCAAAGTGCACGGAACTCAACCTGAAACTGACATTGTAGTTTGATCGCTTCGTGAGCAAAACGGATTGCATCAAGCATTTCCATTTCACTTACTTCCTGCATTTCACCTTCCACCATCAATATACTATCATGATTTCCGGCAACGATCATATCGATGTCTGCTTTCGCGATCTCTGTTGTTGAAGGATTGATCATAAAATTTCCATCTATACGGGCAACACGAACTTCAGAGATCGGGCCATTGAATGGAATATCAGAAATAGTTATTGCACATGATGCAGCAAAACCTGCCATTGCATCAGTTTGTACATCTACATCACCGGAGATCAATGTGATCATCACTTGTGTGTCGGAGTGGTAATCGCTTGGGAACATCGGACGAAGTGCACGATCAACCAAACGACTTGTTAAAATTTCATATTCAGACATGCGGCTTTCTCTCTTGAGAAATCCACCGGGAAAACGTCCCACTGATGAAAATTTTTCCTGATAATCAACAGAGAGTGGAAGGAAATCAATTCCTTCTTTCGCATCTTTTGAAGATACTACTGTTGCTAATAACATTGCGTTTCCACAACGAACTACTACGGAGCCATCAGCTTGTTTAGCCAGACGTCCTGTTTCAACGGTAATTTTTCGGCCGTTACCGAGATCTAATTCTTTTACGATTCCTTTTGACATTTTGCAGCTTTATTTATTACAAATTAAAAAAGGCAATCCCAAGAATTGCCTTTCCATTATTACTTTTATTTTTTCAATATTATTTTCTGATCTTCAAGTCAGCGATGATCTTACGATAACGCTCGATATCATTTTTCTGAAGATAGTCTAAGATGCTACGACGCTTTCCAACTAAACGAATTAGTGAACGCTGTGTTGCGAAATCTTTTTTCTTAACCTGTAGGTGACCGGTCATAAAAGTGATACGCTCTGTAAACATTGCGATCTGACCTTCAGCTGATCCTGTATTGGTTTCAGAACCACCAAATTTTTTGAAAATTTCCTTTTTTCCTGCTGACGTTAATTTCATTGGTAATGACTTATTTCTTTTAAAATGAGGTGCAAATTTACTATTTATATTATTATCTGCAAGGTTTTTTTAACAAATGGGAGGGAATTCTATTAATTTATTGTCATTGCCTTGTAGGGGAAAAGGTCAAAGGTCATAGGTCAAAGGTCGCTCAGTACGGAAGTTATTCAGGTTTTTTCCTTTGAATCAATGAATCAGGTTGATTTTTTTTGGTAAAATCTCAGAGGTAAAAGGTAAAATTGGCTAGTAGTTATTCAGTTATTTTACTCTGAATCAAATAAATATGATCACCTACGAAGAAAGTGACCTTTGACCTTTGACCTGAAAAACTGTTAGTCCTTTAACTACTGCCTTAGCATCCCCAAAACCTGCCCCAATTTCGCTTTCAGCTCCCGACGATCGACGATAAAGTCTAAAAAGCCGTGTTCGAGGACGAATTCGGCAGTTTGGAAACCTTTTGGAAGGTCTTTTCCGATCGTTTCTTTTACAACGCGTGGTCCGGCAAAACCAATTAGTGCGCCGGGTTCGGAGATATTCCAATCGCCTAACATTGCATAAGAGGCAGTAACTCCACCTGTGGTTGGATCCGTCAATAATGATATGTAGGGTAGGCCTGCATCAGCAAGTCGCGTTAATTTAGCAGAAGTCTTGGCCATTTGCATAAGGGAATATGCAGCTTCCATCATCCGGGCTCCGCCGGATTTTGATATTATAATGAGTGGTAATTTATTTTCCAGACAATGATCAATTGCGCGGGAAATTTTTTCGCCGACAACTGAACCCATTGAACCGCCAATAAAAGTGAAATCCATACACGCAATTACAACTCCTTCACCGTGGATCTTTCCGGCTACAGTACGAATGGCATCTTTTAATCCGGTCTTCTTCTGAGATTCTCTGTTTCTGTCTGTGTATTTTTTTGTATCCACAAAATTCAGCGGATCACCTGAACTTAAATTTTCGTTCAGTTCAATAGCATCATCATCTTCATCGAGAAGAATTTCAAAATACTCCTGCGAATTAATTCTGTCGTGATATCCGCATTTCTCACAAACGTACATTCTTGATATATGATCCTTTGAAGGAACGATATGCTTACAGGATGTACACTTATGCCAAAGCCCTTCCGGAGTTTCTTTCTTCTCTTTAGTGGAAGTTGTGATACCTTCTTTTATGCGTTTGAACCAACTCATGTCTTTTTTTTTTAGTTCAAAGTTCAAGGTTCAAAGTTCAAAGTTGGCTTTGTAGTAAGCTACGAAGGCAACTTTGAACTTTGAACTTTGAACCTTGATCATTTATGCAATCGTAATTTTTTCCTCCAGATAAACATCCTGAATCATCTGCAATAATGCAGCACCGTCTTTCATTGGTTTCTGGAATGCTTTTCTGCCGGAGATCAAACCTTGTCCGCCGGCGCGTTTATTAATAACTGCTGTTGTAATTGCTTCTGAAAGATCCGTTGCACCTTTTGATTCACCACCTGAATTGATCAATCCGGCTCTGCCTGAATAACAGTTGATGACCTGATAGCGACAAAGATCAATTGGATGTTCACTGGTTAATTCGCTATATACTTTCGGATGAGTTTTACCAAAGTTGATCGCCGTATAACCACCATTGTTGGTTGGCAATTTTTGCTTGATAATATCTGCTTGGATCGTTACTCCAAGATGATTTGCCTGTCCTGTCAGATCTGCTGAAGTATGATAATCAACGCCATCTTTTTTGAATGCATTGTTTCTAGTATAACACCAGAGAATTGTTGCCATTCCAAGTTCGTGCGCATATTCAAATGCTTTACTCACTTCTACGATCTGACGTTTTGATTCTTCACTTCCAAAATAAATTGTTGCACCAACAGCTACTGCGCCCATGTTCCATGCATCTTTTATTGTTCCGAACATGATCTGATCATAGGAATTCGGATAACTTAGAAATTCATTGTGGTTGATCTTTACAATGAATGGAATTTTGTGAGCATATTTTCTTGATACAATTCCTAAAACTCCGAATGTAGAAGCTACTGCATTACATCCGCCTTCAATACTTAGTTTAACAATGTTCTCAGGATCGAAATAAATTGGATTCGGTGCAAAAGATGCTCCTGCCGAATGTTCAATTCCCTGATCTACCGGCAAAATTGACATATAACCACTTCCCGATAAACGACCGTGATTGTATAATTGATTGATGCTTCTGATAACCTGATTTGAACGATTTGAATTTAAAAAATGCGATCAGTAAAATCAGGTCCGGGAAGATGGATCAGATCTTTGCAATTGTCTTACATGTATGATTTAAAAGGTGATCTGCTCCGGGTCCAAGAAGTTCAGTTATTTTTGAATATGACATATTTACAAGTTTAAGGCTACAAAGCTAAAAAAAAGACCGGAATTTAACCGGGATTTTTAACCGGGATTTTTAATGGATTAATGTGATTACCGGGATAAAGTGTATGGCAAGGGAAATCGTTAGGGTGGAATAATCTGATGTTGTCATCACATTCATACTCAACACTCAAACTTATTTAAAACGGATAACCAATTGCAAGATTAAATGTAACATCACTGATTCCAAACTTCTGTCCCGGATATACCCAGCGTTTGTTTGCTTCTAAGGAAGGGTCGCGTAGTTTGACTGCTGCATCAAGGCGGAGGATGAAGAAAGAGAAGTTGAAACGTAAACCGAAACCTCCACCAATTCCTAATTCTTCCACCATGTGTTGAAGTTCGAATTTTCCATCCGGTCGACTGATGTCTTCATTTCTTGTCCACACATTTCCGGCATCAACAAAACTCGCACCTTCAATTATAATTCCGTTAGAGAGTTTAAGGATCTCGGAACGATATTCAACATTGGCTTCTACTTTAATGTCTCCGCTTTGTTCAATGTTTACTGTATTCTTATAGGATCCAGGACCAAGTGTTCTTGCACTCCAGGCTCTGATACTATTAGCACCACCGGAAAAAAAACTTTTCTCAAACGGCAATGCAGAACTTGCTCCGAAAGGAAGTCCGACACCTGAAGCAACTCTGAATACAATATTATTGAAAGTATTTACAGCATGGTGATAACTGAAATCAAAATCTACCTTAAAAAATTCTGCAGGCTTCAGATCGATTTGAAAAAGTCTGGGAGCATATTCAGTATTTATTCTAAAGAAAATAAAATTTCTTGTTGTCGTGATATTTTGATTCGTGTTTATATAGGTAAGTCGTACGGAAGAAATAATATGCGTAGCATATGTATAAAACAAACGGGGATCATTTAAGCCATCTAGTTTGGATTCAAATCCCGGTGATAATTTTACTTTGACAGAATTTATTTCCGGTAAGGTGAAAATAAAACGATGTCTGCGAGGTAGAAATAACGAATAGTTAATTGAGAAATTGGTTACTGATCTTCTGTAATCAGGTCTTTCCTGATAATTAAATCCAAGGTTGATCGAAGTTTTCGGATTTAAATAAGGTGAAAATTTAAATAATGGTATTTTTTTGAACGCTAACGATAACTCAGGTCCGATCTCATAGGTATTGAAGAACAAAAGTTTTTTATCTTCTACGCTATCGTTGAAATTGGGAAGTGCTTCTAATCCACCTTTGAATTTCAATTCAAGTACTTCAGCGCCTTTGAAAATATTTTTGTTTCTGTACCCGATACTTCCGGCAATACCTACGTTCCCTCCGGTATTGGTAAGTTCTGACTCAAGTGTCATATCCTGCTGATCACTTGGAGTGAGTTGGACAAACAGGTCGAGTAAATATTTTTTTATTCTCCTGGTCGACAGGGACTTCTTTAAAATAAATGTTGATGAATTTGAAAATGTTCAGTTCCTGAAGTTTTCGATAAGTGTAATCCAGTTTTTCTTGCAGATATAATTCGTCAGATGAAACAAAAATATTTCGTACCAGTTCGCTGTTCCTGATAATATGTCCTTTGCCTGTTGTGAGAATATTTATTCCTTTATAAACTACTGTATCAGTCGGTATTGAAAGAGCAGGATTTTTTGGATTGTGATCTGTCTGTACATAGATATTCCGGATCCTGAATGTCTGATGATCAGTGATCGATTCATTGTTGATCAGTTTCGGATCAATATTTTCATTGATCCTGTTGATGTATAAATAAACCTTCGCCTGATTCGATCCAAATGCAGTGTCGATAGAGTAGGTGATATAATTTCTGTTAAAGAAATAATAGCCCCGGTCTTTAATTGCATTTGTAATCCGTTCCCTTTCCTCATCTAAGATCTCCTCATTGAAACGTTCTCCGGGTTTGATCAATGAAGTTCTTTCGAATTCATTGGTAAAATATGTTATTCCTGTATCCAGTGTGGAATAAGCGATCGAGTTAATATTATATGGTTTGTCGAAATGAATATAATATCGAATAACAGCGCGCTTATTTTTTTTGTATTTAATGCTATCACTAACAGTACCATTGAAGAATCCATTTTTATTCAGAAATAATTTGAACTGCTCCTTGGTTTTATCAATGGCAAGTGAATCAACCAGAACGGGTTCTTCACCAATTCTCCTGAACCCTTTTTTGTACCATCTGTCTTTGCCATGATTACCGATATTGTAAAGCCCTAAATGAAAACGCCAGAAGCCTATTAATTTTCGGTTGGGATTTAATCTGATCAGCGGTTCGAATTTTTCCTTTGCCAGAATATTAGAATCGGGTATAATTATATTGCGACCAACTAAATATTTTCCTTCAGGAATATTTCTTGCAGGATTACAAGCCGTAAAAGCTAAGGAGAATAAAGCAAAGAGTAAGAGTACTGATTTGTTTGGCACGTGTATTTTCAGTTCAACAATTGCAAAATTACTATAATTAAGCAATAGGCTTAGTTATGATTATAAAGTCATTCAACATTGAGTGTTCATAACAGAAGTGTTTAGCTTTTTAAAATAAGGTCTGCAGCTTCTTCTCCAACCAAACTGCCAATAGCTACACCCATTCCACCCATTCTTACTGCACAATAAATATTTTCAGCTACCATCTTAATGATAGGTGTCTTTGTCTCGCCAAGTCCCATGATGCCACTCCATCTTTGTTCAATTACATAGTCGGTATCTGGCAAGATCAGATTCTTCAGAAGTCCTTCAAGCGAATTTTGAACCAGTGTGGTTAATCCAAAATCCATTGTGTGCTCCTTTTCAAAATCGAGATTTCTTCCGCCTCCAAAGAGTACTCGATTTCCAACATTCCGAAAATAATAATACCCATGATCATAATGAAAACTACCCTTAAATTGAAGTCCGGGAATGGGCGAGGTACTAATTACCTGAGCTCGTGCCGGCTGCACATCAAAGTCTGGCAGAAATTTTTTTGCAAAACCATTAACAGCAATGAGTACTTTTTTAGTCAATAGTGAAAACTCTCCGTTAAAATCTATCCGGCAATTTGTATTCTCATTTTCTATCCTGGAAACTTCTACACCATTGAGAATTTCAACTCCGGCCTTTCTGCATTTTTCCAGAAGTGATTGCATCATTTTACCTGTGTCGATCTGACCTTCGCCTGAATTCAGGATCATTTTATTTATCCCTTTGAATCCGAATTCAGGAATTTTTTTTGAAGCGTCAAAATAAATTTTATCCTGGCCGGTGATCTTTTTTAATTCCTGATTGAAATATTCAATTTTGTCAAAGCATAAGTCTGCTGTTTCACTATCTGCCGAAGTGAATACTTCATAGCCACCTGTTGGTTCATACACTATTGATTCATCCCCAAGGATCTGACGCAAGCGATTCAGTCCTTTCCATCGACGCTCGACCAGATCAAAAACATTTTTAGGATCCTGAACTTTCAGGTCATTTAACAATTCAGAGATACTGCCATAACAAGCAAAGCCTGCATTTCTTGTACTGGCCCCATACGGCAAAAATCCTTTCTCCAGTACTATAACATGCAGAGAAGGTGATTTTGACTTTAATGAAAGGGCAGCATTCAATCCAACAATTCCACTTCCAATAATTGTTACATCAGGCTCTTTTATAAATGTATTTTTTTCCCAGAAACTCCAGCTCATTTGTTAAAATTATCTCTGTTCAAAGTGATGAATTTTATTGAAAGAACCAAATTGGCGGTCTTAAATTATTTAATTACTTTTCAAAAGTCAAAAAAAATAAAATGAAAAAAAGTTTACTACTTATTCTATTCGCTCTACTAATTAGTTCAATTTCAAGAGCTCAGGTTAACGGATCGGCCTTGCTTTGTCCGGGGTTTGTATACACTTACACAGCAAATATTTCCGGTGCGGTCACATACAACTGGACTACTCCGGTAGGGTGGCAGATAATTTCAGGACAAGGAACATCTCAAATTGAAGTCATGTGCAATGTTAATGAAGGTGATATCTGTGCTGATGGATTTGATGGCGGTGGAATTTTCATAGCGCAAAATTGTCTGACAGCAAGTTGGGGCGGTAATGGTGATGGTTGGGACGCAATAAAAACTTCCATCGGTTCATGTATATGTGCGCCTTATTCAATTTCAGTACAATCTAATGGCGGGAGTAGCCCTTGTGGTGGATGCGGAAGTGGAACGCTAAGTTCAAATGCAGTTTATGCAGTGTATGATTCTTTGCCGGGTGGAACTTTTCTCGGACTGGCAGATGGAATAACAACTTACCAACCAAATGATACGTCAGTCATAACACTTCATGTTTATCTGATTGATACTACATTGGGTCTCTCCAATGCCGTTCAGATTACCGGTGGAACTTGCGCAACAACGATCAACAATGCTGTTCAGCTTTTTCCTTGTAGTCCTCCGACAATTGTTGCAGATGTATTTCCTGATCCTGTTTGTCTCGGCGATACATTTACATTGAAAGAAAATTCCGGTCTTGGAACATTTCCAACTTATCAATGGAACACTTCCGATCCTGACATAACTTTTATCAGTGCAAACGGAGTTGACAGTATTTTGGGAACTTATAATTCTCCATCTCCGGGAAACCCGGTTATTACATTTACAGCATACGATGCTTTAGGTTGTTTGTATAGTGGTGCGATTGCGATTGATGTAATAAACTGCATTGCTCCGCCTGTCGCAAATTTTGCAGTGGATAAAGATTCAATTTGTCCTAATACGTGTGTGACCTTCACAAACCTTTCGACGGGTGCAATATCTTCGCAATGGATCTTCAATGGTGCAATTGTGGACTCCAGTAATTTAAATAACCCTGATCCTGTTTGTTATGCTGCACAAGGTCAGTATTCTGTTTCACTGATTGTTTCTAATGGGGGTGGCAGCGATACTTTGAATCTTTCAAACGTTGTTTATGTTTATCCTACGGCACCGGCTCAGAATATTACATTGATAAACGATACACTTTATTCAAATCAGGGATTTGCGACTTATCAGTGGTTTTACAACAATAGCCTTATTGGTGGAGCGAATTCATATTTCTATCCTGCAACTCTGAATGGTGATTACACAGTAGTGAGTACTGACATTAATGGCTGTGAATCTACATTTGAAATACTGAATATAATTCTTAAAACCGATAAAGTCGGAAGTACAGGATTTTCAATTCATCCAAATCCTGCAAGGAATGTTTTTACAATTCAAGTCAGTGATCACTTTAATTCAACTTGCGAAATATTAAATCAATTAGGTGAAATAGTTTTTGCAAAAAAACTTGATTCGAAACAAAATGAAATTTCAATCGATGAATTTTCTGCGGGTATTTATTTTGTAAGAATTTCTTCTGCTGATTATTTTACTACACAAAAGTTAATTGTTACCGAATAAAAAAAATAAACTCCAATGAATGTAACTCAAATCAGAATGCGATACTTCCTTTCATTTTTATCAGTGATCCTGCTTGCAGCTTGTGGTGGTGGAAAGGAAGAACGGATCAAAGAAGTTCAGGTATACCTCGACGCCTATAACAAAAAGTATCAGGAACTTTACACTGCAAGTGCTGCCGGACAATGGCAGGTCAATACACACATTGTGGAAGGTGATACAATGAATGCCTATAATTCCGGACTGGCTGATCAGGCAATGGCAAAGTATACAGGCAGTAATGAGAATGTTGAGAAAGCGAAAAGTTATATGAAATGGGAGAGTGAATTACTTCCAATTCAGGTGCGACAACTGAAAAAGATTCTTTATCTGGCTGCTGGAAATCCTGAGTCTGCTGATAAGGAAGTAAAGGAATTGATCAAAGCCGGAACTGCACAAACAGAAAAGCTTTACGGATATAAGTTTAAACTGGAAGGAAAAGAAATTACTCCAAACGATATCGATTCACTTTTATCACATGCAACGGATACAACAATCCGGCGAAAAGCCTGGGAAGCTTCCAAAGAAATTGGTAAAGAACTAAAACCGGGCTTGATGAATCTGGTCGGCTTGAGAAATAAAGTAGTTCAGGGACTTGGTTATCCTGATTACTTCACTTACATGGTTTCTGATTATGGAATGACAAAGGATGAAATGATGGCAATGTTGAAAAAATTCAACAAAGAACTTTATCCGCTTTTCAATGAGCTGCACACTTACATGAGATATGAACTTGCAAAAAAATATAAGGCAAAAGAAGTTCCTGATTTTATTCCTGCTCAATGGTTAAGTAATCGTTGGGGACAAGACTGGAGTGAAATGGTTACTGTAGAAGGATTGAATCTTGATAGTTCGTTGAAGAGTAAAGATGCAGAATGGGTAGCTAAACAGGGTGAGAAATTTTATGTATCGTTAGGCTTTCCTCAGTTACCACCGGTGTTCTGGGAAAAATCAAGTTTGTATCCAGTGGCAAAAGATGCCGGATTTAAAAAGAATACACATGCATCTGCATGGCATATGGATCTTGAAAAATCTGTTCGTTGTTTGATGTCAATTGTTCCAAATTCTCAATGGTATGAAACTGTTCATCATGAATACGGACACATTTATTATTATTTAACTTACAGTAATCCTGATGTTCCTATACTGCTTCGTGAAGGAGCGAACAGAGCATATCATGAAGCTCTGGGAAGTATGATGGGACTTGCAGCGATGCAAAAACAATTTGCTGCAGGTTTAGGGTTAGTTGATTCGACAACGAAGATCGATGAAACAAAACAACTCCTTAAAGATGCATTGAATTATGTTGTTTTCATTCCATGGAGTGCAGGAACGATGAGTAACTTTGAACATGATCTTTATTCTAAAAATTTACCTCCTGATCAATGGAATAAAAGATGGTGGGAATTAGCAAAAATGTATCAGGGAATTGTTCCGCCGACAGATCGTTCAGAAGATTATTGTGATCCTGCAACAAAGACTCACATCAATGATGATCCTGCAGGTTACTATGATTATGCAATTTCTTTCATTCTGTTATTTCAGATCCATGATCATATTTCAAAAAATATTCTGCATCAGGATCCACACAACACAAATTATTTTGGACACAAGGAAGTTGGTGCATTCATACAGGAAATTATGAAACCCGGTAGCAGCGAAGACTGGAGAAAATTGCTGAAAGATAAAACCGGTGAAGACTTAAGCGCACGTGCAATGCTTGATTATTTTTCACCTCTAATGGGCTGGCTGAAGGAACAAAATAAAGGGAGAAAATATACAATGGTGGAGGTTCAATAAATATTTTTAAAGACCCGAACTACCTGATTTTAGCGGCCTTCGGCAGTGTTTTTGGAAAAATATTTTCCTGATACCCCTGTGAGAGCCGCTTTTTTTTTCTTTTCACCTTAACATTTGATTGTTAATATCTTGCCTATGAGAAAGGCTCTGAACCCCTTGATTCTACTGGGATATTGCGATTTTATTGAAATTTTGCAGATACTTTAGATACAAAAAAAATCTCTGTAACCCGCTGCTGTTCATAACTTCAAGCCATTTTTCATTCACCATTTTATTTGTAGTATTTACCAAAATTAGGAGTCTAAATGAGTTTTTGTGATTAAATTTGATCCGAACCTGAAACCAAACAAAATCATATTTAACCACACATTTACTAAAATTTACATGAACACATTTTTGAAAAAGGCTGTCGCACCGGCCCTGTTATTTTTATTGCTTAATCTGACTGGATTCTCCCAAATTGTAATCAATGAAATTTGTCCTTCAAATGTAAACACTATTCAAAATTCGAATGGTGATTATGATGATTGGATTGAATTGTATAATGCCGGAGGAAGTAGCGTGAATTTACAAGGCTATGGATTGACGGATGATATCACAAAACCTTTTCGTTTTACATTTCCATCATTCAGCCTTGGATCAGGAAAAGAGTTCTAGTTTTTGCTTCTGATTCAACAAGCAATGTTATCGTTGATCATTATGAGATGGCAGTGAATGGACTTTCTTCCTTCAAGTATAAATCAGGAAGTGCTTCATTGGATACCAACTGGAGAAATAATAGCTTCAACGATGGATCATGGTCATCAGGTAATGGTGGTATAGGTTTCGGTGATGGCGATGATAATACAACAATATCAGCTACCGTTTCGGTAATGATGCGTAAAACATTTACAATTCCCGATACTTCACAGATATTGAAAGCAATTCTGATGATGGATTACGACGACGGATTTGTAGCCTATCTGAATGGAGTTGAAATTGCACGGTCAAATTTGAGTGGGTCGCCACGACCAAGTTGGAATACACTCGCATTATCATCGAATGAAGCACGTAACTATCGCGGCCTTCCAATCGATTCTTTTTTCATTGATCCCGTTTTATTAAAAACAATTATCCGTCAGGGAAGTAATGTCTTCACTGTAGAAACACATGATGTTTCAGCGTCTTCAACAGACATGTCTTCCGAGCCATATCTGTTTTTTGGAATGAAGAGCACAGGCTTGACATTCAGTAATCCTCCATCGTGGTTTAACTCGCCTGACAATGAATTTTTTAATGCAAAGTTCAAATTGACAAGGACCGGTGAAACGGTAACACTATTTAATCCGGGAGGATCAATTGCAAATCAAGTTACGTTTCCGGCAGTAGATATAGATCATTCTTATGGCAGAAAACCTGACGGTGGAGTTAATTTTTGTTTGATGGCAACTCCAACACCTGAAACAAGTAATAATTCAACTACATGTTATAATGGTTATGCAGGTACCGTAATTTTTAATAGACCTAGCGGCTTTTATAGTTCAACTCAGAACATAACTCTTACTTCAACTATTCCCGGATCTACGATTCGTTATACAACAAACGGAAATGTTCCTAAGACTACTGACAGATTATATACCAGTGCAATTCAAGTAAGCAGTACAAAGACAATCCGAGCCCGTGTTTTCCTAAGCGGATATTTACCCGGACCGACGATCACAAATACTTATCTGATAAATGAAGATACACATCTGCCTGTTTTTTCAATTGTAACTGACTCACTGAATTTGTGGGATTACAACACCGGGATATATGTAAAAGGTCCGAATGCAGAATCTGCATCTCCATACTTTGGAGCAAATTTCTGGCAAGACTGGGCAAAGCCTGCTGCTGTAGAATTCTTTGATAAAAATCAAAACTCTATAGTCAAATTTGATTCTGATATTGAAATTTCAGGAAATTATTCAAGAGCGAAAGACCAGAAAAGTTTTGAGATCAAATTAAGCGACAGGTATGGTACGAGTGAGATCAATTATTCATTCTGGCCGGACAAACCTTATGTTGACAAGGTTGACAAATTAATAATTCACAATGCAGGCACGGACTGGAATGTTGTTCATTTCCGCGATGGTTTAATGGAGAGAGTGATGAAGAATACCTATAGTGGTTATCTTTCTTCTGAACCTGCGATCATGTTCCTGAATGGTGCGTACTGGGGAGTTTATAATATTCGTGAGCATAATGATAATAACTGGATCAAAACTAATTACGGACTTGATAAAGATGAAATAGATCTTTTGAGAGAAGGTGGTAGTACAATAGAAGTTAAAGAAGGAAGTGATGTTAGCTTCTGGGATATGTATAATTATGCAACTTCTCAGAATGCAAGCAGTCAGGCCTATTATGATCATATTAATAGTGTGCTTGATCTGAAAAATTACGCAGATTATTTTATCGCTGAAACGTATTATAACAATGGTGACTGGATAGGTGAGTGGACGAACAATATTAAATTGTGGCGACCAAATGCTCCTGGAAGTAAATGGAAATATTTATTGTATGATACAGATTATGGTTGTGGCTTAAAAGGCAGTGTGAACGATAATCGTTTATCGATGGCTATTAATCCGGTTGCATTTTCTCATAGTTCAGAAATGTTTGATGCTATCCTTGATAATCCGACTTTCAAAAGATATTTTATTAATCGGTATGCTGATCTTATAAATACAGCATATCTTCCATCGAATTTTAATGATGAAATAGATCACTTTCAGGATTTAACATCATTTGATATGGTGAATCATTTTGCAAAATGGGGTAGTAATACTTCCACATGGCAGTCGAATATTAACAGCATGAAATCGTTCATCAATGCACGACCTGATAAAGCACGTGATTATATAAAATCGCAATTTTCTTTAGCAGCAAAAGTTACATTGACATTACAGTGCTCACCTGCAGGCTCAGGAAGAATTGAGATCAGTACGATAACACCTACAAGTCTGCCTTGGTCAGGAGTTTATTTCAATGGAAATCCGGTAACGATTACAGCAATTCCTAATCCGGGATATACCTTTGATCATTTCAGATCAAACGTTACTATTTCATCAAATAATTTCAATCAATCTGTTACTTACAACTTCACTGCAAATGATGTGATCACTGCTTACTTCACAGGTTCAGCTGCTAGTCCGCAGGTAACGATCAGTGAATTTAATTACAATGCAGACTCGGCAGCAAATTCCGGTGACTGGATCGAATTATGGAATTACGGAAGTACTGCTTTAAATATTTCCGGTTGGAAATTAAAAGATGGTCAGGAAAATCACGTATTTGTTTTCCCTACAGGAACAGTGATTCCTGCTAATAGCTATCTGGTAGTAGTAGAAGATTCATTAAAGTTCGATTCACAATTCCCTAACGTAAATAATTGGATCGGACAATTAGGATTTAATTTTTCAAATGGTGGCGATGAAGTTCGGCTGTTTAAGTATGATGATAACTTACATCTTTCATTTACATATCAGGATAATGTGCCATGGCCTTATGAGGCTGATGGTGGTGGTTATACCTGTGAACTTGTAAACAGAACTGTAAGTTTGAATGATGGGTCAAATTGGTTTCCGGGTTGTTTAGGTGGTTCTCCGGGAAGAGCATATAGCGCTTCAATTTCTTCGACCGTAAGTATTTCAGGAAACACAACTATATGTACTGGTGACAACGCTACCTTGAATGTGACTAATGTTCCCGGATATACTTATCAGTGGAGAAGAAATAACGTTTCTATCCCGGGTGCAAATGCTGATAGTCTGATTGCAACTCTGGCAGGTAATTATACCGTCTCTGTCAGTGACGGAAGTTGTTCTGTTATGACTCCTGCATTTACATTAACAGTTGTAACAACAACTGCAAATCCTGTTACAACTTCTGCATCATCTTGTGGTGCAAGTTCATTGACACTGACCGCTACGGCGTCTGATTCTATTTTCTGGTACGATGCTCCTAATGGTACAGAACTGGGATCCGGTGAAACTTTTATAACTCCGGTTTTAAATTCTACAACTACATATTATGCACGCAGCAGTAGAAACTGTCCAAGTGGTTTTGTAAGTGCAGTAGCTACTATCACTCAGCAAGCTGCAACGCCATTGGTAAATGATGTTTTCCGTTGTGGTCCGGGTGCTGTAACTTTAACAGCATCTGATACGGCAACAATTCATTGGTACAATGCACCTACAGGTGGAGCACTTCTTGAAACGGGAAGCTCTTTCGTGACGAATATAATTCCTCATGATACTGTCTTCTATGTTGAAGCAGGAAATTACTGCCCAAGTCAACGTATAGAAGTTCATGTTACGATTAATACTACCGATGAACCGATTGCAAACGATGTTTCCCGTTGTGGAACAGGAACTTTAACGCTGACGGCTACATCTTCTTCTCCTTTATTATGGTATTCAAGTGAATTCGGCGGTTCTTCTGTAGGTAGTGGTGCTTCTTGGACCACACCGTCGATGAGTGCGACTGATACTTTTTATGTTGAAGCAAACGGCGGTTGTGCAAGTACGAGAGTTCGCGTAATTGCAATAGTTTCGCCAATCCCGCCTGCACCAACTGCTTCCAATGTTACGATTTGCGGAACGGGTACAGTTGATCTGAATGCAATATCAACAGAACAGGTATATTGGTTCTCATCCGGTATCGGCGGAACATTACTTTACACAGGAACAACTTTTACGACTCCGGTACTTACGACTACAACAACATATTATATCGAAGCAGGTTATACTTGCAGAAGTTCCCGAACTGCCGTGCAGGCAATTGTTTCTTCAGTTCCAGCCCCACCGGCAGCATCTGATGTTTCACGATGCGGCACCGGTACAGTAAATCTTCTTGCAAATTCTCCGGAATTAATTTCATGGTTTGATGCAGCAGTAGCAGGTAATCTTCTTGCTACCGGTGATGCATTTACGACACCATCAATTTCTGTTACTACTCCTTACTATGCAGAAGCCGGAACAGCTTGTTTGAGCAGCCGGACAATGGTGAACGCTATCGTTGAGACGGTTCCTGCTCCTCCAACTGCATCCGATGTTTCGCGTTGTGGTAGTGGAACAGTAACTCTGAATGCAACATCCTCTCAGACGATCTATTGGTATGCCAATGCATCCGGTGGTTCGCCATTAGCAACGGGAGCTAGTTATACAACACCTTCGCTTTCTTCAAATACAACCTATTATGTTGAAACAGGAAACTCTTGCCGTAGTACACGAATTCCTGTGCAGGCATTGATCACAAGTCAGCCTGCTGCGCCAAGTGTAGTGGATGGTGCCCGTTGTGGTTCCGGAACTGTTGTTCTTACTGCATCATCACCAGCTGTTATCAATTGGTATGCAAATGCAAGCGGTGGTCCATCTTTAGGAACAGGATCAACTTTTACAACTCCTGTCATAAGCACTACAACAACATATTATGCAGAAGCAGGAAGCGGTTGTAATAGTCCTCGTGTACCTGTTGAAGCAACAATTACTTCAGCACCGGTTGCACCGGTTGCAGCTAACGTTTCACGTTGTGGTCCGGGAACAGTAACGCTTAACGCTGTAGGAACACAAACAATAAACTGGTACAGTGCTCCAACAGGAGGAACTCTTCTGGCATCTTCTGCAAGTTATACTACTCCTTCAATTTCATCAACAACTACTTATTATGTTGAACAAGGGGCAGGAAGTTGTCAATCCAGCAGAGTAGCTGTACAGGCAATAGTGAATTCAATTCCTTCAGCACCTTCTGCAAGTGATGTCAGCAGATGTGGCGCAGGATCAGTTACGCTTACAGCAACGTCATCAACTACTGTTAACTGGTATAGTTCTTCTTCAGGAGGAACTCAACTTGGAACAGGTCTGACGTTTAATACACCTTCTATTTCATCGACTACTACATATTATGCAGAAGCGAATAATGGTTGTGCAAGTTCAAGAACTGCTGTTGATGCAATAATCAATTCTGTTCCTGCAGTACCTTCAGCACCTGCGGTTAGCAGATGTGGAGCAGGTACCGTTAACTTAGTAGCAACTTCTTCTGAACAATGTTTCTGGTATAGTGCTGCTTCCGGTGGAACTCTTTTGTTTACCGGTTTGTCATTCACTACTCCAAGTATTACGTCAACTACAACTTACTATGTTGAAACAGGAAATTCCTGCCGAAGCAACCGGATCGCTGTTCAGGCAATTATTACAACCCAACCTGCAAGCCCTTCTGTAACCGACGGTTCACGATGTGGAACAGGTACTGTAAATTTATCCGCTACTTCAGCAACACAAATTAACTGGTATACCTCTGCAAGTGGCGGAAGCTCTGTTGCTACAGGAACGACTTTTACAACTCCAAGTATTTCTTCTACGACTATCTATTATGCTGATGCAGGTACAGGCTGTAACAGTCCCCGGGTACCGGTCACTGCAACAATAGATCCGATACCTTCTGTGCCAAGTGCCAGTGATGTTACCCGTTGTGGAACCGGTAGTGTTACTTTGACTGCAACTGCTACAGAACAAGTTTACTGGTACAGTGCTTCTTCCGGTGGAACATTGTTGCACACAGGAAATACATTTAATACACCTTCAATAACAACTTCAACGACGTATTATGTTGAGCAAGGAAATTCATGCAGAAGTAACAGAGTTGCCGTTGATGCTATCATTACAAATCCACCTGCTAGTCCGGCAGTAACGGATGGAAACCGATGTGGCCCGGGTACTGTTGTTCTATCAGCAACTTCTTTAGCTCAGATCAACTGGTATGCAAATGCAAGCGGTGGTACTGCATTAGGTACAGGAACTTCATTTACTACTCCTTCAATTTCTGTAACAACTATTTTCTATGCTGATGCCGGAACAGGATGTAATAGTGCAAGAGTACCGGTAACAGCAAATATTAATTCAGCTCCTGCAGCTCCTGTTGCTAACGATGTAGCAAGATGTTCTACAGGAACTGTTACGCTTACAGCTACCGGAACAGGCTCTATCAAATGGTATTCAGCTTCAAGTGGTGGTTCTGTTTTATTTACCGGATCATCTTTCACTACTCCTTCAATTTCTGTTACAACAACTTATTATGTTGAAGCAGATAATGGTTGTGTTTCCTCCAGAACTTCTGTTGATGCTATCATCAACTCACCACCTGCTGAACCGATCTTAACAGACGGGTCGCGTTGTGGTACAGGAACTGTTGTCTTAACTGCATCATCACCTGTTAACGTAAATTGGTATTCATCTGCTTCTGGTGGAACCGTATTAGGTACGGGTCTGTCATTCACAACACCTCCTATAGGTACAACTACAACATTCTATGCTGATGCAGGATCTGGTTGCAATAGTCCCCGCGTACCTGTTCAGGCAATTGTAAATTCAGTTCCAACTCTTCCTGTTGCTGCCGATGTTTCAAGATGTAATTCCGGTACTGTTATTCTTACAGCAAGTTCTAATGGGCCACTTACATGGTATAGCACTTCAACAGGCGGAACAGCTCTTGGAACCGGATCAACGTTTACTACTCCTTCACTTACTTCTACAACTACATATTATGTCGAAGCGGGTGATGTCTGTTTAACAAACCGGGTTGCTGTTGATGCAATTATTACATCTGCGCCTCCGGTTCCTGTCTTAACAGACGGTGATCGTTGCGGAACAGGATCAGTCGTATTGACTGCTACAAGTTCTGATCAGGTTAACTGGTATTCATCAGCCAGTGGTGGATCTTCTTTGGGAACAGGCTTATCATTCAACACACCATCAATATCTGTTACAACGACTTTCTATGCTGATGCAGGAATAGGATGTAACAGTGCGAGAGTTTCAGTTCAGGCAATTGTAAATCCAATACCTGCAGTTCCTGTTGCTGTTAGTGGTAACAGATGTGGTACCGGTACAGTAACATTGACCGCAACTTCCCCTGAGCAGATCTATTGGTATTCTACTGCATCCGGTGGTGTTTTACTTGGAACAGGAAACTCATTCACTACGCCTTCAATTTCAGTTTCTACAAACTATTATGTTGAAACAGGAAACGATTGCAGAAGCAACAGGATATCTGTTCAAGCTGTAATTAATCCGATCCCTGCAGCACCTGCAACGTCAGATGTTTCCAGATGTAATACAGGTACAATAACCTTGAATGCTGTTTCTTCTGAATCTATCTTCTGGTACGATACTCCTTCAGGTGGAAATTTATTATTTACCGGTCCTGCATTTACTACTCCTTCATTGTCAGTTTCAACTCCTTATTATGTTGCAACGGGTGATGTGTGAATCAGCCCGAGAGTTCAGGTGTATGCTATCATTACGTCACCTCCTGCAGATCCAATCGTGTCGGATGCTTTTGCTTGCGGAACTGATTCAGCTCTCTTAATCGGAACTGCATCAACACAGATCAATTGGTATGATGCTCCAAGTGGTGGTAATCTGATCGGTATCGGTGACTCAATTTATAGTCCGGTAATTTCTGTCAATACAACCTTCTATGCAATCGCAGGATTAGGTTGTAACAGTAATCCGGTTGCTGTCGATGTTGATATCAATCCGGTGCCATCTGATCCGACAACACAAAGTTCATTCGTTTGTGGATCAGGGACTGTGACGCTTAATGCAACTTCAACTGAACAATTATACTGGTACGACTCACCTACAGGTGGAACACTCCTTCTTACAGGAAGTACTTTTGTGTCACCATCGATCTCTTCAACTACAACATATTATGTTGAAGCCGGTGATCTTTGCAGAAGCAACAGAATACCGGTGGATGCACTTGTTACTCCTTATTCAGTTATAAATACATTGAATTCTGCCAGCAATTGCGGCGATGGAAGTTTAACATTGGAAGCAATTTCTACTGATCTGATTTCCTGGTACGATGCTCCGGGTGGAACATTACTTGCAACAGGAAGTACTTTTGTGACGCCGGTACTTACAGCTTCGCAGACCTATTATGTTATTGCTGGTAGTGATTGTCCTAGTGCAATTCAACAAGTGAATGCTACGATCTACGACCTCCCGGTTGTTGATCTTGGTCCTGATTCATTATTCTATCAAAGCGGACAAACTGTAACTCTGGATGCAGGAGCAGGATTTCTGAATTACTTGTGGAATACTTCAGAAACCACGCAGCAAATTTCAGTTACTAATTCCAGTTTCTATGAAGTAACTGCAATTGATTCTAATGGTTGTGCAGGCAATGATATTATTTATGTTGATTTCTCTATTGGAATTGAACAAAGTGAATTAAGTAATTCATTAAGTGTTTATCCGAATCCAACTCATGATAAATTTGTATTGGAATTAAATAAAAATTCTATCAAAAAATTATCTGTGAAGATCAGTTCGTCTGATGGAAAACTGGTTAACCGGGAAATTCTAAGTTCTCCTTCAGGAGCATATAAACATGAATTTTCAATGCAAGGTTATTCTGCAGGAATTTATTTTGTAGAATTACAAAGTGAAAATCAAAAGGCAATCATTAAACTGATTGTACAATAAAATATAATTTTTGATTCTGAAAAAGGGAGTGCTGAATGGCATTCCCTTTTTTTATGGCATGAAGTCGTTTAATTTTACCATTTGTGCAGCGATAAAATATATGTTTATCTTTACATAAATGGTTGTGAAAAAATTAGGCTTCTGGCGTAAGAAATATTTTGGGACACGAACATCTCTCATCCTGACTAGTGTTGTTATTGGATTACTTACAGCTATCTGTGCGGTGATCCTTAAAAACGCAGTTTCATTTATTCAGGAGTCAGTACATCAGATTTCAATTTCGGAAGGGTATCATTTGTTGCTCTTCATTTTTCCGACGGTAGGAATTCTTCTTACAGTTTTCTATACACAAGTATTCAGAAATGGTGAACTTGGCAGGGGAGTGACCAACATAATTTATACGATATCCAGGAAATCGAGTTTTGTTGAAAAGGATAAATTGTACTCGCAAATGCTGAGTAGTATTCTGACTGTTGGCTTTGGAGGTTCTGCCGGACTTGAAGCACCAATTGCAGCTACAGGTTCTGCTATCGGCAGTAACACTGCCCGCTGGCTTCGTTTCAATTTAAAAGAAAGAACTCTTCTCTTAGCATGTGGCGCTGCTGCAGGGATCTCAGCCATCTTCAATGCTCCCATAGCCGGAGTGATCTTTGCCTTTGAAATTTTGCTGGTCAATATGCCGGTTCCGGTAATTGTTCCTTTGATCATAGCTTCTGCCAGCTCTGCATTGTTATCGCATCTGATCTATTCCGGTCAGCCATTTGTATTGATTACGAGTTCGTGGTCTTCGAATCATGTAGGATATTATATTTTATTAGGATTTATTGCTGCATTCGTTTCTGTCTATGCGATCAGAATATATTTTTTTATTGGTGATCTCTTTTATGGAAAACAAAATGTTTATCTGAAGGCAATTATTGGCGGACTTGCTCTTGGCGGACTTATATTTTTATTTCCGGCGTTATATGGAGAAGGTTATGGAAGTGTATTGGATCTCTTGCATAAAGATTCCGGTGGATTATTAGCTGACAGTATTTTTATTCCTGATGCCGGTGCATGGACTTTGGTTGTGATCGCCGTTGCATTGATGCTTCTGAAAGTTGTTGCAACTTCACTAACCGTTGGAGCAGGAGGGAACGGCGGTATGTTTGGATCATCTCTTTTTACAGGTGCTATGTGCGGATTTGCTTTTGCGCATACTGTAAATCTGCTTGGTATTGCACATCTCGATGAAGTTAATTTTACTGTGATCGGTATGGCTGCGATGATGAGTGGTATCATTCATTCTCCTCTGACGGCAATTTTTCTTATTGCAGAAATTACCGGTGGATATGCATTGTTTGTTCCATTGATGGTGGTAAGTTCAATATCATATTTAGTGTCGAAATATTTTGAACCATTTTCTGTATACACTAAAAAACTTGCTTTAAAAGGTGATCTCATCAGCACCGATAAAGATAAACTCGTTCTTGCACGTATGGCTCTGCGAAATTATCTTGAAACAGATTTTGTTTCTGTTAACCAGAACGACACGCTTGCAGAATTGATCCATGCAATAGAAATTTCAAAACGAAATATTTTTCCGGTTGTCAATGAAGAAAATGTACTTGTTGGAGAAATTCTTCTTGACAATGTCAGACATGTCATGTTCTCAAAAGAATTGTACGATAAGACTTATTTAAAAGATCTGATGATCACTCCCGCTGCCATCATCGATATTCACGACAGTATGGAAAAAGTACTCCAACTCTTCGATCAAACTAATTTGTGGAATTTACCGGTCACTGATAAAGGAAAATATATTGGCTTTGTTTCCAAATCAAAAATTTTCACACACTATAGGCATCATTTGATAAAGGATGGCGTTGTGCCGGCATGACTTATGAAGTTCAATGTTCAAAGTTCAAAGTTGGCTTCGTAGTTGACTACGAAGCCAACTTTGAACTTTGAACATTGAACCTTCAGCCTTGAACTTAAAGATGTATACACTCCCCATAAGCCTCCGCCACAGCTTCCATAATAGCTTCGCTCATTGTCGGGTGGGGGTGGACTGTTTTAATTATTTCATGGCCTGTTGTTTCCAGTTTTCTTGCTGCTACTACTTCGGCAACGAGTTCAGTTACATTGGCACCGATCATGTGTGCACCTAGCCATTCGCCATATTTGGCATCAAAGATAACTTTTACAAATCCGTCGAAATTACCGCCGGCTTTTGCTTTGCCACTTGCTGAAAAAGGAAACTTGCCTACTTTGATCTCATATCCTGCTTCTTTAGCTGCCTTTTCTGTATACCCTACAGATGCAACTTCCGGTGAACAATAAGTACATCCGGGAATGTTCTTATAATCTATCGGCTCAACATGCATGCCTGCAATTTTCTCTACACATGTTATTCCTTCATGAGATGCTACGTGTGCAAGTGCAGGTGTATTCAGTACATCACCGATTGCAAAATATCCCGGCATATTTGTCTGATACCATTCATTCACAAGGACCTTACCTTTATCAGTAATAATTCCAACTTCTTCAAGTCCGATGTTTTCAATATTAGATGTAATGCCAACTGCCGAAAGAACAACATCACATTCTAAGATCTCTTCACCTTTTTTACTTTTTACTTTTACCCTACATCCTTTGCCTGATGTATCAACACTTTCAACAGTTGATTCAAGCATAATTTCTATACCTGATTTTTTGAATGAACGTGCCAGTTGTTTTGAAACATCTTCATCTTCTACCGGAACAATGTTCGGCATGAATTCAACGATCGTTACTTTCGTTCCGATTGAATGATAAAAATATGCAAACTCAACTCCAATAGCACCTGAACCAACTACAACCATTGACTTTGGTTGATTCTCAAGTGACATAGCTTCTCTGTAACCGATGACTTTTTTTCCGTCTTGTTTTAACGAAGGCAATTCACGTGAACGAGCTCCTGTTGCAATAACAATATTCTTTGCTTCGTACGTCTGAAGTTTTCCGGCATTATCCTTCACTTCAACTTTACGACCAGCTTTCAATGTGCCATAACCGGCTATTACGTCAACTTTATTTTTCTTCAGTAAAAATGTTACCCCTTGCTCATTGCATCTGCTACACCACGACTGCGTTTTACCATTGCAGGAAAATCTGCTTCTGCTCCTGATACTTTTATTCCGTAGTCCTGTGCATGCATTAAATATTCAAAAACCTGGGCACTCTTTAAAAGAGCTTTCGTAGGTATACAACCCCAGTTCAGACAAACTCCGCCAAGCTCAGATTTCTCTATAATGGCTGTTTTCATTCCTAACTGTGCTGCCCGAATTGCTGCTACATAACCACCGGGACCACTTCCCAATACAATAAGATCGTAATTCATAATTTTCAGAATTTGGGCGAAGGTAATTACAATTTTGTGAATTTGTAGTCGTTCTAAGAATGAGATCTTTTTCGCATTTCTTAAAGTTAAATATACTATTCTAATTGATAATTCCTTGTAAGTAATTGATTCGTAATAATATAAATCAATGCTTGCTATGATCAAATTTAGCCAATCATTTAGTGAACTTTTTTGAAAGAAAAATATCTTATTTCTTCTCATGCATCTACCGCAATAAATCTGCGCAAAATCTGCGAGTTCTGCGGAATCTGCGGGATTAAAAACACACAATATTTATTTCCCGCAGATCCCGCAGAACTCGCAGATTTTGCGCAGATTGAATACTATTCCTCTATTTAAGTTCACAGTTAAAAAATGTTGAATTCTTCACCTGAGGATGCGTAAAATGCAAGCAGATTATTTATAAAATTGCATATGGCCATTTTATACAAATTATCCGCCGCTCATCCGATCTCTCACTTTGTCGAAATTGAAATGCACGTTTCAGATATTGACGGTGATGAAGTAGTTTTTCAATTACCAAGTTGGAGACCCGGACGATATGAAATTGCAAACTTTGCAAAGAATATCAGAAAATGGAAGGCAGTCAATAAAAAAAATGAAGCACTGGCTTTCAGAAAACTTAATAAAGATTCCTGGAGTGTTTCAACTGATGGAGCAAAAGAACTGATCGTCAAGTACGAATATTATTGTGCTCAGTTAGATGCAGGCGCTTGTTGGGTCGACGACGAACAGATCTATATAAATCCTGTTCATTGTTTTCTTTTTATTCATGACCGGATCCATGAAGAATGTATTGTTGAATTGTCTCTTCCTGCTAATTACAGAATAGCAACTTCATTGCAGAAATCAGGTGAAAGAATTTTGCTCGCTGAAGATTATGATGAACTTGTAGATAGTCCTTTTATAGCAAGTTCAACCTTGCAGGTAAAATCATATGAAGCTTCAGGAATAAATTTCTCCATAGCTATTCAGGGAGATACTCAACCGGATTGGCCAAGAATTCTGGCTGACTTCAAAGCATTTTCTGAAAAGCAAATTGAGATCATGGGAAGTTTTCCTGTAGAAGATTATATTTTCCTTGTACAGATTCTCCCTAACCGGTTTTACCACGGTGTAGAACATCTTCGCTCAACTGTTCTGGCATTAGGTCCCGGTTCGCAATTGATGAATGAATCACTTTATACTGATTTCATCGGAGTAGCATCACATGAATTATTTCATGCTTGGAATATTAAAACGATTCGCCCGATTGAAATGATGCCTTATGATTATACTAAGGAAAATTATTCAAGACTTGGATATGTTTACGAAGGAGTAACAACATATTATGGTGATCAGATCCTGGCTCGTGCTGATGTTTATACAATTGATCAGTATTTTGTAGAAGTAAATTTGAGATTGCAAAAGCATTTTGATAATCCGGGAAGACTTAACATGGCAGTGGCTGATAGCAGCTTCGATACGTGGCTCGACGGATATGTTCCCGGTGTTCCGGGAAGAAAGACTTCAATTTATGATGAAGGAAGTTTGACTGCAATGATGACTGATCTTCTGATCCGGAAAAATACTGATCATAAGGCATCGCTCGATACCGTTATGGTCAACCTGTATAATGACTTCGGAAAAAAAATGCGCGGATATACTGACCACGATTATATTTCTCTGGTTAGTCATTGCGCAGGAGTTTCACTTGCAGATTTCTTTATCGATTTTGTCTATGGAACGGAGGATGATACCGAGATCCTTCAGGAGACTCTGAATTATGCCGGATTACTTTTGCATCAGATCCCTTCAGAAGAAGAAAGTGAAAGATATTTTGGTTTTAAAATTTCTGCTGATAGCCGGATCACAAAAGTTACTGCTGTTTATCCTGATTCACCTGCATTTACTGCAGGATTGGGTAAGGATGATGAGATCGTTGCTGTGAATGAAAGAAAGTGGAAGATAATTTGCAGGAACTACTTTTTTTAAGTCGTGGTGAAACAATTGTGATAACAGTTCTTACTCCTATGAAACGACTTAAGGATATTGCAATTGAAGGTAACTCTGAAGAATATTATCCAAAATATAGTATTGTAAAAAATATTAATGCTGGTCAGGAACAACAACGATTCTTTAAATCGTGGTTAGGAAAAGAATTTCAGGAAACAAAAAGTTTATGAAAAGAATTATCAAAACATCAAATGCTCCCGCACCAATAGGTCCATATAACCAGGCGGTTGAGGTCAACAATACTCTTTATGTTTCCGGACAGATTGCAATAAATCCTGCCGATGGAACTCTGGTCATGTTGAATATTTTAAGAGAAGCTACTCAGGTACTGGAAAATATTTCTGCTATCTTGAAAGAAGCCGGTTATTCTTTCAGTGATGTTGTCAAGACAACGATTTTCCTGAGCGACATGAATAATTTTTCTGCAGTCAATGATGTATACGCAAATTACTTCACAGATAATTTCCCTGCACGTGAAACTGTTGAAGTAGCAGGACTTCCGAAAAATGTGAATGTTGAAATTTCTGTGATAGCAGTAAAGTAATCTCCGGAGCTTGAAAATTTTACTACTCGATAACTATGATTCGTTTACTTACAATCTTTTTCATTATCTGAACGATTTTGAATCTGATGTTGTTGTAAAAAGAAATGATGAGATCGAAGTAGAGGATGTTAAACAATTTGACAGGATCGTTTTTTCACCCGGACCTGGCTTGCCAGAAGAAGCCGGTAAAATGATTGAAATTATAAGAAGATATTCTTCTGATAAAAAAATGCTGGGAATTTGTCTGGGAATGCAGGCGATTGCAGTAGCTTTTGGTGGCAAACTCTACAACTTACCTGCTGTTCATCATGGTGTTGCTATTGCAACGAAAGTTGTCGATAAAAACGAACCTCTGTTTGATGGCTTGCCAACCACTTTTAAAACAGGAAGGTATCATTCATGGTGTGTAGATTCGGACACTTTGCCGGCATCACTTGTGGTTACTGCCCTTGATATTCATGGAGAAATTATGGGATTATCACATGAAAATCAGCTTATAAAAGGAGTCCAGTTCCATCCCGAGTCAATTCTTACAGAATGGGGTAAAGAATTGATAAATAACTGGTTGTATAAGTGTTGATTTAATAACATTTTGATAGCGCACTTCGTATGTATGTGGAATTATTTTCACATCTATGATAGTAATAAAATTTGGCGGCACATCTGTCGCTACTGCGCAACGTATTGAAGGTCTTGCATCAATTGTAAATGACCTCAAAAGAAAGCACAAAAAAGTCGGAGTAGTAGTTTCTGCATTTGGCGGTGTTACCGATGAATTGATCAGAATGAGTCGCCTTGCTGCTAAACAAGATCCCGAATATATTTCTGTATTCAGAGAGATCAGGGAACGACATGTAAAAACTGTTCGTGAACTTGGTTTGCATCGCGATAAATCTTTACATGATTTTCTTGAAAGCACATTTGCGGAACTACATGATATTCTGCATGGAGTTTATCTGGTCAGAGAACTTTCTTCACGCACACTTGATTTTCTCAGTGGACATGGCGAAGTCTTATCGGCAAATATCATTGCACATTATTTCAAATCTCAGAAGATGGGCGCATCGTTTTTAGATGCCCGTACTGTTATCCGCACCGATGAAAATTTCGGTTCTGCACGGGTTGATTTCAATGTCACTAACAGAAACATCAGAGAGTATTTCAAGAAATCGAAAAGCATAGAAGTAATAACAGGTTTTGTTTCTTCTACAGCAAAAAATGAAATGACGACTCTTGGAAGAGGAGGTTCTGATTATACGGCTGCAATTTTTGGTGCTGCACTGGATGCAAAGGAAATTCAGATCTGGACAGATGTAGATGGTGTTATGACTGCTGATCCGAGAAAAGTGAAGAAAGCTTTCTCAATTGCCTCAATGACCTATGAAGAAGCAATGGAAATGTCGCATTTCGGAGCGAAAGTCATTCATCCGCCTACGATACAACCGGCATTGGATAAAAAAATTCCATTGCTTATAAAAAACACATTCAAACCTCAGCATCCCGGAACTTTTATTTCTACTGAATCGTCTGATCCGGAATTCCTCATCAAAGGAATTTCTTCGATCGATAATATTTCTTTGCTTACAATGCAGGGAAGTGGCATGGTAGGTGTTGCAGGTATTTCTGCACGACTTTTTAATTCGCTCTCACAAGCAAAAGTGAATGTGATCATGATCACTCAAGGTTCATCCGAGCATACAATAAGTTTCGCTGTGAAGCCGGAAGATTCAATCAAAGCACAACAGGCAATTGAAGAATCATTTCATCTTGAGATCCGCGCCCGAATGATCCAGAAACCTAAGGTGGAGAATAATCTCTCTATCATCGCTGTCATAGGGGAGAATATGAGAAATACTCCGGGAGTTTCAGGACGATTATTCCAGGCGCTGGGAAAAAATGGTATCAGCGTTGTTGCTACTGCTCAGGGCTCTTCGGAATTAAATATTTCTACTGTCATTCACAGACATGATCTCGATAAAGCTTTGAATTCATTACATCAGGCATTTTTCTTGTCGGATGTAAAAACACTTTCAGTTTTTCTTGTCGGTACCGGACTTATCGGGAAAACATTGATGAATCAGATCGCCAAACACAAAGATTATCTGAAATCATCACGTTCACTCGAGATCTCAATAGTCGGAATTTCTAATTCGCGAAAAATGATCTTCGATAGCGATGGAATTTCCCTTTCACGCTATACAGAAAATCTCGATAAAGGTGAACCTGCTGATATGGTTCAGTTTGTTCAGGCAATGATCAGCATGAATTTACCTCAATCAATTTTTGTTGACTGTACATCCAATGAAGTAGTGGTAAAACACTATGCAGAGATAATGGAGAACAGTATTTCTATCGTTACTCCGAATAAAATTGCAAACAGTGATTCCTATAAAAATTATCTGAACCTTCGTTCGATCGCCAAGAAAAGAAACGTACGTTTTCTCTATGAAACGAATGTTGGTGCAGGATTACCTGTCATCAATACCTTGACTGATCTTCTGAATAGCGGAGATGAGATCCGCAGGATTGAAGCAGTTTTAAGTGGTACATTGTCTTTTATATTTAATAATTTCAATGAAGGAACAGCCTTCAGCGATATAGTTAAGCAGGCACAGGAAAAAGGATTTACAGAACCTGATCCGCGTGTTGATCTGAGTGGAAAGGATGTTGCAAGAAAATTGCTTATCCTTGCCCGTGAAACTGGTATGAAGATCGAATTGAAAGATATTCAGATCGAAGGAATTTTACCGGCATCGTGTCTGAAAGCTCCGTCTGTTCCGGCATTCTTTGTGGAACTGAAAAAGAACAATCATCTCTTCGAAGCAATGCGTGCAAAAGCAGCAAAGAATAATAAAGTTTTGCGTTTCATTGCCAGTCTTGATAAAGGTAAAGCTAAGATCAGTCTGCAGGATGTAGATTCAAGTCACCCGTTTTATAATTTATCAGGAAGCGATAATATTATTTCATTCACAACAGACAGATATACCGACCGGCCATTGGTAGTAAAAGGTCCCGGAGCAGGAGCAGAAGTTACTGCTGCCGGTGTTTTCGCAGAGATCATCAGTATCAGTAAATATTTTGAATAGAGGTATGGCAAAGAAGTTAGAAAATAGTATCAGTGTTTTTGCACCTGCTACAGTTGCGAATCTCGCTTGTGGTTTCGATGTTATGGGACTTGCTATCGATTCTCCGGGCGACGAAGTTCGTGTTGAATTCAATAGAACGAAAGAAATCCGGATCAGAAAAATCACAGGCGATGGCGGAAAATTATCACTTGATGCTTCCAAAAATACTGCTGCAGTTTCGATCCAGGCTCTGATTGATGATCTTCATATTGATCAGGGATTTGATGTTTATATCAAAAAGAAAATGCCATTAGGTAGCGGACTGGGTTCAAGTGCTGCAAGTTCTGTCGCAGGAGTATTTGCTGCAAATGAATTATTAGGCAAACCTTATTCCCGTCGCGAACTTGTTCCATTTGCAATGGAAGGTGAACGGATTGCTTGTGGCTCTGCTCATGCTGATAATGTTGCGCCATCAATGATGGGCGGTATTGTTCTCATTCGTTCATACCAACCACTCGATATTATTTCACTTCCTGTGCCGAAAAAATTAATGCTGGTTGTCGTTCATCCTGAAGTAGAAGTGTTGACTAAAGATTCCAGAGCTGTTCTTCCCCGTAAGATAGATATGTCTACAGGAATTTCACAATGGGCTAACACTGCTGCATTCACCGCAGGTCTTTTTACAAATGATTTTGATCTGATCGCACGTTCAGTGGTCGATCATGTCGCTGAACCATATCGTACAGCATTGATACCACATTTTGAGGATGTGAAAAGTGCTGCAATGTTTGCCGGAGCTGTCGCTTGCAGTATAAGTGGTTCCGGACCTTCAGTTTTTGCTATGGCTGAAGGTAAAAAGGAAGCTGAAGAAGTTGCTTATGCAATGAATTATCAGTTCAAAAAGTATAAGATCAAAAGCACGGCATACATTTCTGCTGTCAATACAAAAGGTGTCGTTAAATTGAAATCATAATTCATAATCGTGAAATATTTTTCTACCAAAAATAAAATTACTTCATACAGTCTGGAAGAAGCAGTATTGCTTAGTTTGCCTCCTGACAACGGACTGTTCATGCCTGAGAAGATCAGACAACTACGTCCTGAATTTCTGTTGAATCTGAAGAATGAAAATGTTGCTTCAATCGGATATGAAATTGCTAAAACTCTGTTAGGTGATGATATCCCTGATGATATTCTGAAGAAGATCTGTGATGAAGCATTTAATTTTCCTGTGAATGTTGTCAATGTTCAGAAAGATACATATGTCTGTGAATTGTTTCATGGACCGACATTAGCTTTCAAAGATTTTGGCGCAAGATTTATGTCGAGGATAATGTCTTATCTCAATCGTAAACATACTACTCCTTTAACGATCCTTGTTGCAACATCGGGTGATACCGGTGGGGCAGTAGCAGATGGTTTTTATAATGTCGATGGGATTGAAGTTTATATTCTTTATCCGTCAGGCGGAGTAAGCGAGCTGCAGGAAAAGCAATTGACTACCTACGGAAAAAATATTCATGCAATCGAAGTAAAAGGAACCTTTGACGATTGTCAGCGGTTAGTGAAACAAGCCTTTCTTGATCCTGAGTTGAATGAAGTTTATAGATTGGCTTCAGCAAACAGTATTAACATCGCCAGACTCATTCCTCAAACAGTTTATTACTTTGAAGCATTCAGAAAATTACCTTCGAAAGAAAATGTTGTCTTTGTTGTACCAAGCGGAAATTTTGGAAACCTGACTGCCGGATTGATCGCAAGAAAAATGGGATTACCCGTTGAACATTTTGTTGCTGCAACGAATATCAATGACGTAGTTCCGCAATACTTGAGTAAAGGTGAGTTCACTCCACGTGCCAGTGCTCCGACCATTTCAAATGCAATGGATGTCGGTAACCCAAGTAATTTCCCTCGCATGATTGAACTGTTTGGCAACAGCTGGACAGATATAAAAAGTGCGATCAATGGTTACAGCTTTACTGATGACCAGACTAAAGCAGTCATGAATGATGTCTTCGAGAAAACCGGTTACATTTTAGATCCGCATGGAGCTGTGGCGTATTTAGGCTGGTTAGAATATCAGAAAGAAAATCCTGATAGTATCGGCGTAATTCTGGAGACTGCGCATCCTGCCAAATTCAGTGACAGCGTAGAGAAGGCACTTAAGCTAAAGATCGAAATTCCGGAAGCACTCGAAAAACTCCGTAACAAAACTAAAGTCGCACATCTGATGCAGGCTGATTATGGAGAATTCAAAAAGTACCTGCTCCTAAAAAAGTCAGAACCGGGATTTTAGTGATTTAGGGATTTTCTGGATTGCAGGTACAGTAAATTAATTTTGACAGAGATTAGGCCTGGATTTAGTTGATTATTAAATTACCAGGATTAATGCCTCCTGAAAATCCCTAAATCACTAAAATCCCGGTTCTGACTTTTTCTCGGTAATCCACTAAAACCTTAAATACCGGTTAAATCTTGTAAATTGCCTCAACATTTCCATGAGTATTCCATTTAACTATGTCTCAAAAAAGAAACAATAATAATCTCAAACCTGTCGTCTGCGTCGGAGCTTCGTTGGTCGATCTGACTTTCCGTTGTGAAGCTCAACCGGTTCTGAATACTTCCAATCCCGCTACTATGCACCGGAGTCCGGGTGGAGTGGTGAGGAATATTGCGCATCATTTATCACTGCTCAATATTCCTGTAGAACTGATCACAGTTTTAGGTGATGATCCTGATGGGCATTGGTTGTCGAAGCAGTGTACCGATATCGGAATTTCCATGACAGGTACTGTCTGGCTCGATAAACCTACCGGAACCTTTGCATCCATTGCAACTCCTGCCGGCGATTTACATATCGGTGCAGTTAGTTCAGAAACAGATGTAATGTTGAACACTGATTTTTTACAAAGCCGTTCAGAAATAATTCTGAATGCTTCAGTTGTTGTAGCAGATTGTAATTTATCGGTGAATGCTTTGAAGTGGCTGATCAAATTCTGTAATGAGAACGATGTTCCGTTGATCGTAGAAACTGTTTCTGTTCCTAAAGCGTCTCGTCTGAGAGATGCACTGCCCGGAAAACTTTTACTTGTAAAACCTAATCGCGAAGAGCTTGCGGTTTTTGAACATGATACTCACGTTACACCAGAAGAAAAAATCGCGCACTTACACATGCTAGGATTTAAAAATGTTTGGCTCAGTCGTGGTGCTGATGGATCTTTGTTCTCTGATGGAAATAATGTCTCTTCAATTCCCGCTCCACGTGTACATGTTAAAGATGTGAATGGTGCCGGAGATGCCTTGCTTGCAGGATGGATCTGGGCGTGGCTTCAGGATAAAAGTGTAAAAGAATGTATCACTTATGGACAAGCAGCAGCAGCTTGTTTACTCGAAGTATTCGGTGCGATCAGAAATGATCTGTCACCGCAATTAATAGAAGAAAAAATTTCACTTCAGCAAAAATGAGCTATCCGTTGAATTTTTCTGCAGAAGTTAGATCTGCTCTCGATGATAAGCGACCGATCGTTGCTCTGGAGTCTACGATCATTTCACATGGAATGCCGTATCCGAAAAATGTTACAACTGCACGTGAAGTAGAAAGTATTGTGAGAAAGAATGGTGCTACACCTGCTACTATTGCTATTCTGAATGGTAATATTCATGTCGGTCTTAATGATGATCAAATGGAGTCGTTGGGAAATTCCAAAGGCGTTTGGAAAGTCAGTCTGCGTGATATGCCTTATGTCGTTTCACAAAAACTGAATGGCGCCACAACCGTTGCTGCAACAATGCGAATTGCATCAATGGCCGGAATAAAAATATTTGTAACCGGAGGAATAGGAGGAGTACACCGCGGTGCAGAAACAACGATGGATATTTCCGCCGACCTCACAGAAATGAGTCAGACGAATGTGGCTGTAGTTTCAGCCGGAGTAAAATCAATCCTCGATATCGGATTAACTCTTGAATATTTAGAAACACTCGGAGTACCCGTCGTAACATTCGGTAGTCCTGATTTCCCGAGTTTCTATTCCCGCAAAAGCGGATTTGCTACACCACTTCAATTAAATTCTCCGAAAGAAATTGCCGATTTATTAAAAGCAAAATGGGACATGGGCCTGAACGGTTCTGTCATGATTGCGAATCCCATTCCTGCCGATAAAGAATATCCATTCGAAAAAATGGAGTCGCACATTTCCGCAGCACTAAAAGCAGCAAAAGAAAAAGGCATTACAGGAAAAGAAACGACTCCTTTTATTCTGAAATTTATTGCCGACGCTACAGGTGGTGAAAGTCTGGAGTCGAATATTGCTCTTGTGTTTAACAATGCAGAATTGGGGGCGAAGATTGCAATTGAACTTTAGAATTTGTTTAAAATGTAATGTTTAAAGGAGCAGAGTGGGGGTATTAATTTTTTCAAAGTTGGACACTACTATGAACATTTTGGTATATTTAGGAGTAGTTTCTAAATTTCGTTAGGGTGTATGGTTCAAATCGGGCTTTAATACACTTGCAATGAATTTTAGTATCTTGCCTTAGACAAATTCAATATTATGAAAAAATTTCTCTACCTTTTATTAATTCTTAGTTCGTTTATCCCTGAATCAAATTCTCAAAACTGTACCGGCGATTCTGTGGTAATTTATCATCGTCATGAAGTTTATGGTGGTCTTCTGATAACAACTGATACTTTTGAAATTGCAACGGGCATACGAAAAAATTATCAAAGAGAAATTTCAGGGTCTAGTAGTTATGTTTTCAATTATTATCATAGCTCATATTTCATTAGGACATACATTGAAAGGAATGCTCAAAATGACACAACAAGTTACTATGAGTTTCAAGGAACAGGAACCGGATATGATAATTTATTCAAAAAAGATATTACATATGATCCGGTTACAAATTTAATTACCTCACGTTTTACATACCAGGGCAGTGGTTCTATTTGGAATCTTTTTTCGCAGGAATTTTGGATATATAATTCAGATAATAAATTGATAAATTATACTACTTTGAGAGATATTGGATCAGGAGCATTGGAAAATGATAAAAATGTTTTATATAATTATAGCGGATCGAAACTTGATGAAATTGTATATCAAACCGGTCAATTATCAACATGGGAAAATTCTTATCGCTATTTAATCAGCTATGATGCTTCCGCTGTTAGGGATAGTATTATACTTGAAAACTGGGATACAAATCTTGTGCTGTGGGCAGATAGTGCTAAATTCAATTATGACGCGTCAAATAATTATTTTGCTCAAATATATTGGTCTAAATTGTATTTTGATACGGTTAATAATGAATATTATTCCGATACTATTTGTTTGGTATTGGATACATTTAATCTTGCAAGAAGTTATTATTCCCGTCTTAACCACAATCAGAACATAAGAGAAGATGTATATGATTATATCCGTAACCATCAGGTTTCAATCTATCAAAGTACTTTAGGGGCAGGATGTTTTAATGAAAGCACAAATACTTTTGATACAAATGGAGTAGTGATATCCTATAATTCAAGTTCAATGTGTTTCATGCCACAAGGTCATTCCGGTACATATCAATATGATTCTATTTATCGACCAGTCACTGCTCATACAGATTCTTATATGGGTTCCGGAGATTATCATTATTCGCACAATTATTATTATACAGTTCCTGATAGTATTTCCTTCCGGTATCTGACCATGCAGGAACTAAATTTTGTTGCTTGCATCGACGATAGTTCAAATACTGCAGCTATTGTTCTTGGTGGATGTGGTCCATATCGTTTTCAATGGTATCCATCAACTGGACTTTCTTCTGATACTGTAAAGGAACCTAAAATTTATATCAATGATACTTTGACTTATTTAATTACAGTCACGGATTCTTTAGGAAATACTGCATCGACCACTCTGTTTGCGACTCCTTCCGTCATAGCATCACTTTCAGTTGACTCGACAACTTGTGTATCTTGCCCTTTCACATTGGTTGCTGATTATTATTCTCCATTGGGTACAATAAATGTTACTTACCAATGGTACAGAAACGATTCCCTTATTGACGGAGCAACGCAACAAAATTATTCTGCTGATATCAATGGAATCTATAGGGTAGAAGTCACTTCGCCTTCGCCTAATCCGTGTACCAGCTCTTCTTTGGAATTCTTTGTACTAAATAATCAGGTTCAAATATTTGATGTCAGAACAATTTCAATTTATCCAAATCCTGCAAATGAATTTATAATGGTTGAAGGATTACCAAAAAACGCTGTAGTCAAAATTTTTGATTTGACTGGAAAAGATCTCTCAATTTCTACTGCCTGGAATTCTGATGATGATGATTTAAAAATCAGTATTAATCAACTGAGTACTGGTTTCTATTTCGTTGTTGTTGATTATTCAGATTATCATTCAAGAATTAAATTAATGGTGATTCAGGAATAGCAGAAATTCTGCCATAAACGATAGTCAGTAATGGAAAAATATTACGACCCAATTTTTAAATTAAACAAAATATATTTGACTGAAAAATCGTATCTTTACGACCACAACCATGGGGCTGCCCGGATTTGACAGCGAGTGAAATTGGTATGTAAGCATGTCGAGGGTCGGAGATCAGCCTCGTAAAACACGGTTTTCAACTGCCTAACTGGCAACAACAATTACGCGTTAGCCGCTTAATCAGAAGATTAACCCGCTGACTACCTTTTGAGGACCTGTTCACCCGTTCTCTTGATTAAGGTATCGTATGGTGAATGCTCTCCGATGATGTTTCCTGCGTCGGGTCTAAGATTCAAGGAAAATACGCGGTGTAATAGCGAGTGTTTAGCAGTTACATTGCCGACAATCAATAAACACTAAACATGTAGAAAGCTTATTGATTGCTTGTCTGGACGAGGGTTCAACTCCCTCCAGCTCCACTTTTTTAACTAATAATGATTAATGGGCTTCGTAGGTAACAATTTACAATTTTGTAAATGCTTTCCTAAGAAGCCCATTATTTATTAATTTTTCACTGTTTCAAAGAACTATAATGAAAATATGAAAATTTTAATAATGTCAATTCTTACACTCAGTTTGTTGATATTCGGATGTGGCAATGTTGAAAACGAAAAATCGAATAAGCCGACAGTATCCAATTCTAAAGAGGAGCATAAGCACAACGCAGAAATTCAAAGTATAGAACTTAACAATGGCGAAAAGTGGAAAGTTGATTCCAATATGATACCTTATATTCGAAACATGGAGAGGGATATTATTTCTTTTTCTAATGATGAGCACAAGGATTATAACTCATTAGCCGAAAAATTGCAATCCAATATCCATTTACTAACTTATAATTGTACGATGGAGGGCAAAGCACACGATGAACTGCATAAGTGGCTATTACCTTTTATCGATTTAGTAACAGAACTTTCAAAATCAAAAAATGAAACCGAAGCTGCAAAGCAATTTGAAAACATTCAAAAGTCATTCAGAATATTTAATCAATACTTCCAATAAATACTGAAACAATATGAGCTATTTTAATTCAAAAAATATTACAGGAACAACTGTAACTGCTATTCGCTCAAAAGTTGAAGATGCATTGAAAGCAGAAGGATTTGGGGTGCTTACTGAAATTGATATACAAGCAACCATGAAGAAAAAATTAGATAAAGATTATTTACCCCATCTTATTTTGGGTGCGTGTAATCCGGTTTTTGCTGACAAAGTCCTTTCTGTTGATCAACATATCAGTTTGATGCTGCCTTGTAATGTAACTATCCGCCAGGTAGAAAATAACGATGTTGAAGTAGCTATAATTAATCCTTTAGAAGCAATGAAGGTTATTGGCAATTCCATTATTGAGAATTATGCTAACGAAGTTAATGAAAAATTAAATCGTGTTTTAGCAAACATCTAATCAATATTCCAATGAACATAAAAGAATTACATACCCAAGAAAAACCGGTTTCAGCAACTTCTCTTTTTAAAAGTGAACTTGGCAATGCAACTGCCATAAAAATTCTGAAAGGCGAAATATTAAAAGAACACATCACCAAAACTCCTGCACTTTTACTTTGTTTGGAAGGTGAAGTGATTTTTGAAAATGAAAATGGTAAAAAAGAAACACTAATTTCCGGTGATTATGTAAACATTGAACCAATGGTAAAGCACTGGGTCGAAGGAACGAGTGAGAGCCAATTGATATTAATTAAGTAGAAAACCGCATTTCCTGATGCCGATAATTATTAATTAAGAATAGATAATGAATAATAGACGCCGTAGCATGCATTTGCAAATTTGCATGAAGTAAACTACATAGACAATATTGGTTATTCGTTAACAACAACGATCTTCCCCATCATTCCTACCTCATTCCTCAGATAATACATGCCCGATTGTAGTTGCGATACATCGATGTGATTAACTGTTTGTTCATCGATTACAACTTTTCCCGTAATGTCTAAGAGTGTCACCTTGTAATAATCCGGAAGGAAGACTGTTCCTTCGGTGGCAGGATTTGGAAAAACTTGCAGTTCTTCAAGTAGAGTAGAAAGATCTCTTGTGAATAATGCTGTGTACTTTTGATCTGAATCCAGATTGAATGTAATTGTCGTTTCGTTCAATTCAATTTCCTTCCAGCGCACAAAACGATAGCCGGGTTTTGCAATAGCCGTTAATGAAACATTTACACCTTCAAAATATTTTCCTTTCCAAGGATAAATTGTTGAGCTAACTCCGGGAAGATCCTGTGAAACAAAAAGTGTATTGACCTGGATATTTCCATGCGCCAGATCATCGACATCAACAGTAAGTTCGTGCAAGGCACCTAAACCAAACTGATTGGCCAGATGAATTCGCTGGAAATTATTTCTGTCTCTTGCAAAAATTCTCAGCTCTTCGATGTTATCATACCATTTCACCATGTTGTTAGGTGATTCCCATCTTCCAATATGATTTGGCATCTCCGGTTCAATTACTGCTGCTATTTCGTCGATCCGGTCTAATACTCTTTGCGTTTCAAATGAACTGTTCAGTAAGTCGAGGTGACGAAGAATAAATTGTTTTTTAAATCCTGGGTTCGTTAGCAAACGTCTGAAAATTGAATCCTGCATATTTACGATCTGGAAATCCAGATTGTCAAAATCCGGTTCGTAGAATCCACCGTCAAAATCATTGGCTATAAATCTCCAGCGACCATCAAGACCTTCTCGCATCCCCTGAATCGGTTGCCCATTTCTCAATTTCCAATAGATCTGGTTGTGATCTGTATTTTTTTTATTCGAATATACTGTCGCTGACCAGAAATCTAAAAAATTTGGAATGTCGAGTTGCTGTTCAACCAGATCATAATTTTCTTTCACTGACATATCATACTGTCGGATGAAATCCCGTAGTTGAAGAAATTTCTGTTCATCACCGGGCTGTCCAGAAACTAATTTATAAGGCCCTTCCAGATTATTTTCCATCAGGATCACACTGTCTCTGTGGACGTCGTAATTTTTTTGCAGTCCCCAGGCATCATTCAATTCGCGGATGTTATGTATTCCCCAATATTCGCCATTTAAAAAAGTGACAACAGGAGTGTAAGCCTGATATTTCAGATGTAAATGATCGAATAACGATTGTATCATTGCATCACGGCACATTGAGTTTCCGGGAATAGCCCACTCGTTTCCATTGTTTCTTAAAATGATCCGCTTGAATTCATTCAGAGATTGTTGTGTGCCCGGTTTTTTTAAACCTTTAAAGAATCCATACTCGAAATTATTTTCAGTATCGTATTCACTCCGTGCAAAAACTGTCAGAGCTTTCTGACCATAATTTCTGATCCATTCACCTCTGGTTCTGATACCAACTTCCTGCGATAAAATTTGCTGACCATTTTGTTTAAAGTACTCAAAGCTGGCAGGACGTTCCGATTTAGCACCCGACACTTCATAGTTACCGGTGAAAGATGCTCCTGTAAAAGTTGCACCGGGAATATAAATTCCGGTGTAGTAATTGAAAAGATTTTCCGGATCGGTTACTAACGAAATCACAGGTAAAGTAAATTTGGTTTCAATTTCAGGATCAATAAAAAATGTTGATGTAACAATTTTTCCCAGACCTTCTCCGGTGTGTAAATCCGCGATCGTAATACTCCTGCTTTCATCAATGTCGCATTTGGTCTGCGCCAGAAACTAAGTGTTGGCCCACCTATAACATCCGGTGATGAGCGTATGAATGAATATGGTTGTGTCGGAAAATCAGACGCAGTAATATCTTGCACAGCCTGCAGACCAACTACGGAATCAACATCAAAATGGATAGGAGAAGAGTAGATTGTTGATCTGTCTGTAGGATCTGAGCCATCGAGTGTGTAATAAACAATACTTCCTGAAGGAGCAGTAATGCTCACATCTATCGGATTATCATAAAATCCGGATTGATAGGAGATCTCCGGAAGTTCTGTAGAATCACCTACAGGTAAAATTGAAAAGGGAAGAATATTTGCCGATGTCTTCGTACTGTTATTGTGATCAGTGATTCTGATAAATGCTTTTGTTGAATAGATATTCGGAATTGACCATTGCCATGCTTCATCTGATGCAGTAATATTATCCGCAAGTTGAGTCCATGTTGTTCCACCATCATTTGAAAAATCTATATCAATATTCTGGATCAAATTTCCTGCTGACCAATAGATAAATATTATTGAATCACCTTTGTAAGTCATGTTCGCTTGTGGATGTCCTAGTCTCAGCTCATTCTGCGGAACAGGAATTCCTCCAACCGGAAATATTGCGCCAAGGTCTTCACCGTTCATTCCTTGAGATCTTAATGGCGAAAGCGGACTTAGTTCAAAATCGTCTGTAGTAATGTCTATAAAAATAGGATCGTGGGTCATGTTATGATCAACTGAATCTGTTACACCATCCTGCAAATTAGAATAACTGAGTTGTAATGTTGCATCAGTTGTAAGTGAAACGGATGAAATTTGATTTCCCCAGAAAATATTATTGTAACCTACTGCATGCCCTGCACCTAAACCGGCATTCTTCTCATAGATCTCAATTCCATATCCGCAGTTAAAAAAAGTATTGTTGTAAATTGTAGCAATTGAATTATCCTTGACAGCTATTCCGGTACCTGTACGATAGATCAGTGAACCCATTACAACAACATCCAGCGCGCCTTCACCAATTGAAATTCCATTGTCACTGAAATTATAGATGAGACAATTTTCAACACGAGCAATCGATCCCGGTGGTTTAAAATCTACTTTGCCAAAATCAATTCCGTCGATATTAAATCCGCGGCCATTCCTGACTGTTGTATTCCTGATCACAGTTCCGGCAGGCACATTGTCAAAATCAATACCATCTGCAGTAGGGAATTCGAAAAGGCAATTTTCCACCACAGCAATTGAACGTACAATATTGATCTCATAGTATTCACTGACCTGAACGCTGTTGACATATATGGAATCAGCATCAATAACAAATAAGATCGGATTATCACCTTGATTGTAATTATGCAAAACACAATTCTGAATAATTCCAGTTCCGCCATTTGAAACTTTTATCTGTCCACCTTCAACATCAACATAATTCATTTCAATAAATGAACTTGAATCTTTCGAATGAAAATTATTGAAGTAAGTTCCCGGAACTAAAGGTGAAATTGAAATAGGCTGTCCGATTGTTCCTGCCATATTGATTCTGGCAAGAGACTCAGTAGTAACTGAAATTCCGCGTCCCATACTCACTGTAGTACCGGCAGCGATAGTTAAGGTATTTCCGGATTGAACAATTACATTTTCAGTCATAGAAATTGTACCCGACCAGGTAGTATCCTGCGTTACAAATAATGTTGGTGTTACGGCTAAAGATGTTTTGCAAAAGCTTAGAAATAATGCAAAAATGCCTGCACTAAAGAAATTTCTCATGGGTAGACTTGTCATATGGGGAGGACAATTTAAACCCATTTTCCATACGAGTCAAGTTTAAGTGGTGATTACGGGGACGTTAAGAATGTGTTAGTTATGAATACCGAATAAGGCTTTTGTTTTCATCGGTTTTGGCCCATATTTCCCGAATCCGGAATTTCTTCGGACTTATTACTTATTATGAACTATCAGAACTTCTGAGTTCTATCTATGGTCACTTTAAAGAAATTTTAAAAAGAATTGGGCAGGCTCATTAAAATCAAAACAGCGATAAATCACCACCGGCAATCCATCGCTGTTCATTTATTTACTGATAAAAAATATTCTATTCCAAAGCCGGAAAGAAAACACCTTTCCCAGGAAGTGGTTATTAGTTATTCGTTATTAGTTCTTAACAACCTTCCAGGTCTTCCCCCAATTTTCCCCTTTAATATTTACAAGATAAATCCCGGCAGCCAGATCCGAAATCCGAATTTGCTTTGTCAGAATTCCTGATTTAGTAAAGACTTCCTGTATCAGAACTTGTCCAAGTGCATCTGTCAAATGAATCGAGATCTTTTCCGTCCCCGTAAACTCAAATGCAATATTCAGCATTTCATTCGACACAGGATTCGGATAGATGCGGATCTGATTGGTATTGGAAAGATCATTCGTTCCTACCATGAAATGATAGTAAGTTACAGAATCAATACAACCTGAAAGTTGATCGGTAATGATCACAGTATAAAATCCGGTATGATCAGGAGTTACTGTGTTGGTCGTTCCTCCAAAGGCTGTACCGTTGTATTTCCATTCATAAAGGTATTGCAGACCTGTAGGCGTTGCAGTAAGATCGGGTTGAGAATAGGTTATTGTCGGATTAAGGTCTGTCAGATTTACATCCACTGATGTTTCATTCGAACAACCCAGAGAATCTGTAATTGTAACACTATAAATTCCGGAAGTATCAACTGTAATACATGATTGATCTGTACTGTCGCTCCACAAATATGTTGCATAACCTGAAGTCGCACATAAGATTCCAATCGCACCTTCACATAACTCAGTTTGTCCTGCAATCAGAACAGGAGGTAAGCTATTAAATACAACCGTGTGTGTATCATTTCCGACACTCCCTACTGCATTGTGAATCGTTATTGTGTAATTTCCACCTGACTTTACAGTTATGCATTCTGTCGTCTCCCCTGAGCTCCATGCATAATCAGTATAACCGGCAGGTACACAAAGTTCCAGTGGTTCACCTGAACATGGTGTATGCGTTCCTGAAATTACAGTAGTAATACTTGAAGAGAAAGTAACCGGAAGTGAACTGCTGGCAGTACATCCGTTTGCATCTGTGATCGTCACCGTATAATTTCCTGTTGAATTCACATTGATACATCTTGTTGTATTACCATTCGACCATGCATATAATGCACTTCCAGTTGGCGCACACAATTGTCCAACCGCACCTGTACAAAGTGAATTCGGTCCTGAAATTGTTGCATTCAACTGTGAAAAAATTGTCAGTCCTTTCGATCCTGTTGCTGTACAGCCATTGGCATTGGTTACAACAACATTGTAAATTCCACTTGTGTTTGTATTGATACAACGTGTAGAATCTCCTGTCGACCAACTGTACTGATAGTTGACTCCATTTGGCGCACATAATTGTGGATTGCTATTGAAGCATGCAGTTGTTGGTCCTGTGATCGCTCCTGAAAAATTCGGATATGCTGTAAATGTTCTCGACGCACTGCCTGTACAACCATCAACATCTGTTACTGTTACTGTATAGGTTCCTGATGTAGTAGGAGAGATGCATTGTGTCGTTGCACCAGTCGACCATAGTGTTGTTCCGACTGCAGAAGCACAGATCTGAACACTTTGTCCCGGACAAACTCCTGCCGGACCGGTAATAGAAAGATTAAGACTTGATCCGATCGTTAATGTATGTGATGCTGATGATGTACATCCGTTTGCATCAGTAGCTGTAACCGTATATGTACCGCCGGTTGAAACATTGATACATTGTGTCGTTGCTCCATTTGACCATGAGTAAGATGCTGATCCAACCGGAGCACAAAGCTGAACTGTACTTCCGAAACATGCATTCGTTGGTCCTGTAATAGTTGGTGTCGGTACATCATAATTTGCAAGTGCATGTGAAGCACTGCTCGTACAACCATTGACTCCTGTGATCGTTACTGAATAAATTCCACTGTCAACTACATTTATGCATGATGCTAATCCGCCATTCGACCATAGATATGTTCCGCCGGATGTAACAGCACATAATTGTGTTGTTGTTCCCGGACAAGCTATCGATGCGCCGGTAATTGAAACAGTAGGATTTGGTAAAATTGAAATAGCCTGCGATGAAGAAGCAGTACATCCGTTTGCATCAGTACCTGTTACAATGTAAGTTCCGGAGTTGAGTGGTGCAATGCATTGTGTTGTCTCTGAACTTGACCAGGCATAGGTTGAAAAACCACCTGCTGCACATAACTGTGGAAATGAATTTGCACAACCTGAAGAAGGACCTGTGATTGACATAGAAGGCGCAGTATTCACTGTTACACTTTTCGAATTTGTTGCAGTACATCCACCGGCATCAGAAACTGTAACAGAATAAGTTCCTGTTGAAGTCGGAGTGATGCATTGTGTTGTTGCACCATTTGACCAGAGGTATGATGTGAATCCGGCATCAGCACAAATTTGTGTGCCGCTTCCTGAACATATATTTGCCGGACCGGTAATCGCTACTGAAATACTGCTTCCAAAAGTTACTGTATGTGAGTCTGAAGAAGTACAACCATGTGTATCGGTTATCGTCACAGAGAATGTACCGGTGTTCGTCAGATTGATGCATGATGTCGTTGCAGCATTAGACCATGCATAAGTAAAGGCTCCGGCATTCGCACAGATCTGAACTGTATTTCCCGTACATCCGGCTGTTGGTCCGGTAATTAAAGCTGTTGGATTTGTATAAACTGCTGTCGCTTTCGAGGCAGTAGCAGTACATCCATTTGCATTTGTTACAGTAACAGTATATGTTCCACTCGTCGAAGGATTGATACATTGTGTTGTCTGTCCACTTGACCAGCTATAAGAACTTCCTGCACTTGAACAAAGCTGACCTAGCGATGATGTACATGATGAATCATCACCGGTTACAGTTGGAGTGAAGTTTGGAAATACAGTTATTGATTTCGATGCACTCGATGTACAACTATTAGCTGCTGTAACTGTCACAGTATAACTTCCTGTTGTTGTTGGATTGATACATTGTGTAGTTGCGCCGTTTGACCATGCATATGAAGAGAATGTTGTATTACTACATAACTGCGGAGTTGTATTTAAACAAGCACTTGTTGGTCCGGTGACAGAAACTGTCGGACTTGTATTTACAGTGATCGTATGTGAATCGGATGCAGTACATCCATTTGCATCGGTAATAGTAACAGTGTATGTTCCTGTAGTTGATGGATTGATACATTGAGTTGTTGCACCTGTCGACCACAGATAAGATGTTGAAGAAGGAGCACAAATTTGAGGATTGCTCGCACTGCAAGCGGTTGTTGGACCGGTGATTGTTGCTGTAAGAGTACACGGATCCAATGCGCAGATTGTAAATGCACCACTTGCATCATTTCCAACTTCCCAAAGTCTGATCCATACAGTTGCACCCGGAGTTAATCCTGAATTTATCTGTGCATACGGCATTGTACTTGTCGTAAGATTTCCGCCTGTATAACAATTGAAGAGTGTAAGCGAAGAACAGGTTCCTGTATAAACGGCCATACCCATATCAGTCAAATCATCGGCAAACGTATTGATGTGCAATTTTCCTGAAGCGGGAACTGTTGTTGTGAACCAGATATCACCATCCGGTGTTCCATCACAACCTGCAGTTGGTACGGCAGAATTTGTTGCACCTGTATTGTTACCGGTAACCTGTACACAAGTTGTTCCGGCTGTCAATATAGTAGCATCACATGGTTCATCATTTGCAATTCCCGGTGCACTGCATGGAGAAAGACAAGATGCAGTATTGATTCTGCTTAGGATCAGTGCCAATGGTTGAGCACCAAAACCAAGTGCCAGGTTGATTCCATTTCCACCTGAAAGATGACAGTAACTCATGATCGTTCCCTTAGCAGGAATTGGACCTTGAGCACAACCTCCCGGATCAGATGCATAACCTGATGCCGGACCACAACCGTCGATAGCAGTGTTGTTTCCATTCCAGACACAATCGTGTGTATGTTCAGAGGCCATGTTGTGCCCTTGCTCATGAGAGATAACTTCTACTGACCAGCTATAAGTTGGAACAGTATTGTAAGTCGGATCTATTCCGCTATAACCCATCCTGTAATTCGTAGAACCGTCACATAACACATCAAGCCAGGCTACACCACCACCGCCATCATAACCGATTAGGTGTGCAAGATCTCCGGTAAATGATGTCCGGTTCGATCCAAATTGCGTCAGATATGTTCCTGATGATGGTCCGGTATATGGATCAGAAGTTGTCCATACAAATAACGATTGTAAATTTATAGTGATGCCATCATTTGTATATAATGCATTGACCTGATTAAACAGGCCATTGATGTATGAATTCACTGCAGGCGTTGAACCTTTGTCAACATAAATATCCTGGTCTGTTTCCCAATACAGGTTTAAACAATTTACTGAATTTGCAGACGATGTCCCGACACCGGTTCTTTGATTACTTTTTGCTGTCTTGAAATCATCACTTGTACTACATACAAAAGGGTTAACTTTTGTCAGATCTTTATCATTATAAATAATATGAATGTTTTGCTGATCGTTCTTTAATTTGCCTATGTTGAAATTCCCTCTCTCATCACAGATCAATCCCATTACTTCGTTTTCATAAATTGAAATTGCAACAAAAGAATTATTTTTACCTTCAACTATCCCTTGATAATTCATTTTCTCCAAAAGTGGAACTATTGAATTATCACTTGTTGTGATTTTAAAATCAGATGAATAAATATTTTTGGAAGAAACAAGTACAATGATATATCCTCCTGAATTAGGGTCAGGAAAAGTCAGTCGAAGATTCTCTTGTTTGCCTTTGATAATTTTTTTCAATTCTTCTGAATTCGGTTGGAGTAATTGATAAGCCAATACCGATTGACTAACTTCCCGGGAATTTGCAGGTAGTTCAGAAAAGATTTTCCTGTCAGGCCATACATAGGAATTTCTTTCGGAAATCCGGTTGATCAGGTTGGCAATTTCTCCTGCCTTGGACAAGTTAGAAGAGGTTAGAAGAAATAGAAAAAAGAGTGATTTTAAGTAAGTTTTAATCATTTGTTTATTAAGGGTTAAACTACGTGGGAGAGTAGTGATGGGATTCGCGGTAAAGTTAAAATTGTTATGCGATATACGAAAATAAAAAAGGCCTCTCCGAAGAAAGGCCCTTGTCATAAACAAACGTTAATTATATCTTTTTTAGTCTTTAGTTAAGACTTGGATCATCAGGAAAATTGGCGAGAATTGCATACTGGCTTCCCATAGTTTTCAGTACTTCGCCCCATAATTCTTCAGGATGTTCAGAGAAGGCAAAGTCTTTTTTGCAATTTGAAATCAACCAGGTATGACCTTTTAGTTCTTCTGTTAATTGTTGTGGTTCCCAACCACTGTAGCCGGCAAAAAAACGGATATCATTTTTCGTTACCTGATGTGTATCGATCAGTAACTTTAAAGTCTCCAGATCTCCACCCCAGAAAATTCCGGGAAGAATTTCTTTGCTTCCTTCCAGTTTCTGCCCCAGAGTGTGTAAGAAATGTATAGTGTCAGTCTGTACCGGACCCCCGAAATAAAGCGGCGCATCAAAAGGAGGAAAATCTTCCAGCGCATCATTTAAGAGCAGGTCAGTAGGCTTGTTCAGAATAAATCCTACAGTTCCTTCTTCACTATGTTCACCTAATAGAATTACAGCGCGCTTAAAATAAGAATCCAGTAAAAAAGGCTCTGAAATTAATATTCTGCCGACCTCAGGATCAAGATGTACAATTTTCTTTCTCATGCAATTTTAAATTAAACAGGTTTGATGTTGATTGGATTCTGTTCATGTCAACAAGCAGAATATGATACATTTTACCATATTTAACTTACGGTGTTCAGGCAGTTTCGGAGTAAAACTTACAGGCCAAATTTTAATACCTTGAATTTCTTTCAGATTCACTTAATGCCGAAAAGTGCTTAATTGGGGCAAAAGCGACCATGAAAAATGTCACATGAGCTTTTTCATCCATAATCAGGGATTCAGTCATCATTTCTCACCTAATTTTTACGATGTTTGCAGCTCCATTTATGAAAAAACTACAAAAGGAAATCTACAGTATCCGGGTCGATTTTAATCAAAGTACCTTCGATGAAAAGCAGGTCAAAAAGGATCCATACAAGCAATTTAATATCTGGATGCAAAATGCATTAGATGCGAAAGTGAATGAACCGACTGCAATGACACTTTCTACAAGTGATAAAAAGGGAAAGGTGGATTCACGAATTGTTTTGCTCAGGGATCTTGATAAAAATGGATTTAATTTTTTTACAAATTACAAAAGCGCAAAGGCACGTGAGATGAAGGAGAACAAGCAGGTTGCTCTTAACTTCTTCTGGCCGGAAATTCAACGACAGGTACGGATCCGTGGTGTGATAGAAAAACTTCCTGAAAAAAATTCGGATACATACTTTAACTCCAGGCCCCGTGAAAGCCAGATCGGTGCATGGACTTCACATCAAAGTGAAGTTTTGTCAAGTCGGCAGGAACTGGAAGATCGTTTTCTAAAATTATCTGCTGAATTCGATGGGAAAAAAGTTCCACGTCCAAAACATTGGGGCGGATACCGTGTTAAGCCTTTGGAAATTGAATTCTGGCAAGGGCGTCCGAGCAGATTACATGATCGTTTGCTTTTTACAAAGACAAGATCAGGCAAATGGAAACTTGAAAGACTCAATCCGTGAAGCACGATTTTTACCGGAAAGTTTAAATTGTGAAATTTCACCTTTCATTGCAATTTAATTCATCCTATTTCGTCTTCGTCTAAGTAAGAAATTCATTCCGTTTTATGTCAATTCGTATTCTAATAGTTGCAGTCATTCTGTTCCTGATCGATCTTTATGTCTTTCAGGGTGTAAAATTATTGATCCAAAGCAGAAGCGTTTCTACGCAACGCATTGTTGTCTGGACTTACTGGACCATTTCTGCTCTTGCTATTTCTGTTCTCTTACTTGGTCAGGTCATAGATTGGCATACATGGCCAAAGGCTTTACGTGTCTATACATTTGCAATGATCTTCGTTATTTATCTGACGAAAATTTTTATCACAGTATTCATGTTGCTCGATGATATCATTCGATTGTTCAGATATGTTTTCGGATGGCTTGCAATAAAATTTTCATCATCAAAAGAAGTGAGTGAAACATTCCGTATCTCACGACTGGATTTTCTTGTGAAGACCGGTTTTATTGTCGGAGCAATTCCATTCTTTTCACTGATATATGGAATGCTGAAAGGCGCTTATAATTACAAGATCCATAGAACAAAAATTGCTTTTAAAGATCTTCCCGAAGAATTTGAAGGATTGAAGATGGTACAGATCTCCGATCTGCATACAGGTAGTTTTAATACGACTGAACATTTAGCCCGCGCTGTTGAACTGATCATGGAAGAAAAGCCGGATGTGATTTTTTTCACAGGAGATCTTGTGAACGATCTTCATACAGAAGCCTTGCCTTTCAAAGAAATTTTTCAACGCTTAAAAGCCCCGCATGGAGTCTTTTCAATTTTAGGAAATCATGATTATGGCGATTACTACAAATGGCCCGACATCAATAGCAAGATAGAAAATCTTGATAAGCTAAAATCATTTCACAGTGAAGTAGGATGGAACCTGCTTTTGAATGAGCATACTTATCTTGAAAAAAATGGCGCTAAGATCGGTTTGATCGGTGTAGAAAATTATTCCGGCAAGAAAAATTTCTCCCGTTACGGTGACATGAAAATTGCCACAAAGGATTATGAGGTTCAGGGTGTCAATATTCTGCTTTCACATGATCCTTCACATTGGAATACTGAGATCACAAATGATTATAAATTCATTGACCTTACACTTTCCGGACATACACATGGAATGCAGTTCGGTATTGAGATTCCGGGTTTCAAATGGAGTCCGGTGCAGTATATGTACAAACAGTGGGCTGATCTTTATGAACAAGAACATCAGAAATTATATGTAAACAGAGGACTGGGATTTCTCGGATATCCGGGCAGAGTTGGTATCTTGCCTGAAATTTCCGTTTTCAATTTAACAAAAGCCTGAAATGCTCTCTAAGAATCGCATAAAAGAAGTCACTGCTCTTCATCATAAAAAATTCCGTAATTTAGAAAATGTCTTTATCGTTGAAGGCGAAAAAATCGTTGCAGATCTTTTACTCAGCGGATGGAAAGTGCTAACGATCTTTGCTACTCCCGAATACATCAACCGAAATCGTTTATCCGGTGAAATAAATTGTGAAGTTTGTACTGAAGACGAAATGTCTAAGATCACAGCCCTCACAACAGCATCGCCGGTGCTGGCAGTAGTTGAAATGCCACCGACAGATGTTGAAGTAAATATGTCGTCAGGATTAAAATTAGTTCTGGATGGAATAAAAGATCCGGGAAATTTCGGAGCACTTTGCCGGATCGCTGATTGGTTTGGAATTGATGAAATAATTTGTTCAAACGATTCGGTTGATTGCTTTAATCCGAAAGTAGTGCAAAGTTCAATGGGTTCTCTTTTTCATTTGAAAGTTGTCTATACAGAACTGACCGAACTTTTCAGAGATAATCTTGCACAAAATAAATTGCCTGTTTATGGAACACTCATGGAAGGCGAAAATATATTCAGAGCTGAACTTTCCTCTTCAGGATTTATTGTTTTGGGAAATGAATCAAATGGAATTTCTCTGGAAGTTGAAAAGTACATTACTAAAGCACTTACTATTCCTATTTTTTCAAATGCAAAGAATGGTTTGCCGGATTCGTTGAATGTAGCGGTTGCAGCGGGGATAGTAGCAGCGCAATTTCGAAAAGGATAATTAAAGAATCGAGATTAAAAAACAAAAGTCAATAATCTGCGCTAAATCTGCGAGTTCCGCGAGATCTGCGGGAAAAAATTTCTGAGTGTTTTATCTCCCGCAGATCTCGCGGAACTCGCAGATTTAGCGCAGAAAAAATTTATCAATAGAAGGATCTCTAATGATAAATCATTTTTTATTTAACTCAGCTTCCTGCTGCAGTCGCACAACTTTCACCATCCATCGCCGCCGAAACAATACCACCGGCATAACCCGCACCTTCACCACAAGGAAACAACCCAGTGATCTCCGGATGCTGCAATGTTTCCGGATCACGTGGAATGCGTACCGGTGATGACGTTCTTGATTCGGTTGCAACAAGAATTGCTTCATTCGTAAAATACGGTTTCATTTTTTTACCAAAGGCTTTCATGGCATCTTTCAAAGCTGCAGAAACTACTGAAGGTAAAACGTTAGTGAGATCAACAGAAGTAGTTCCCGGATGATAGGAGTTTTCAGGCAGACTACCGGAAACTTTTCCATTCACAAAATCAATCAATCGTTGCGCCGGAGCTTTTAAATTTCCACCGCCTGATTTGTATGCTCGTTGTTCAACTTCCTGTTGGTAACGAAGGGCAGCAAGATTTCCTGAAGCTGCAAATCGTTCGTAGTCTTTCGGTTCTATACTAACAACCATTCCTGAATTTGCAAACGGATTATTTCTTTTTGATGGTGACCAGCCATTGACAACTATTTCTTCAGGTGCTGTTGCTGCCGGTGCAATAATTCCTCCCGGACACATGCAGAAAGAATAAACTCCACGTTTGTCAAACTGATGGGTAAGCGAGTAGGAGGCCGGTGGTAAAAAATTACTCCTCACATCACAGTGATACTGTACTTTGTCAATTATTTCCTGCGGATGTTCTATCCGGACTCCTAATGCAAAAGGCTTTGCATCAATTCTTATTTTTCTTCTTTCAAGTAATTCGTATATGTCTCTCGCTGAATGTCCCGTTGCTAAAATTAATTTTTCACAACTTCTTTCAAAAACCGAATCGCTCTTCAGGTTTTTTAAATGTACAGACTGAATTTTATTTTCTTTCAGAATGATATCTTCCAGTCTTGTTTCAAACAAAATTTCCCCACCTGCTGAAATTATGGTATTGCGAATTGCTTCTACAATATGTGGTAATTTATTCGTTCCAATGTGTGGATGAGCATCAATGCGGATCTCCGGGTCTGCGCCATGTTCAACAAGTATATTCAGAATTCGGTTAATGTCACCACGCTTATTAGACCGCGTATATAATTTTCCATCGCTGTAAGTTCCGGCTCCGCCTTCACCAAAACAATAATTGGAGTCGCCATCAACTATACCTTTCCGATTGATGAGTGCAAGATCGCGCCTGCGTTGTCGCACTTCTTTGCCACGTTCAATGATAACAGGCTTAACTCCGGATTCAATGAGCTTTAATGCAGCAAACATTCCCGCAGGACCAAAACCTATAATGAAAACTTCTTTGGCAGAGCTAACATCTCTTGAAAAATTAAAAGTAGATGCTGTTTCTGATTTTTTCTCAGGAATTTCATCGATAAAAATTTCTACCATCAAACGGATCTTTACCGTCCGTCCTCTGGCATCAATCGATCGTTTCAGCAGTCGAATGTCTTTGATTCGATCTTGTGTCACATTCAAAAGTTGTGACGCCTGCTGCAACTGTTTGCTTTGATCTGCTGCCTCTTCCGGGAGAAGGACCAGCTCTAGTTGCTTATGCATTATTTGATTCTTGTAGACTTGTTTTTATTTCCCGCAGATCTCGCAGAACTCGCAGATTTTGCGCAGACTTTTTAATTGTAGATTTTAAAGCCCTTTGATTCGATATGAATTTATTTTACACACTAAGCGCAAATTTTTCCGTGCTCTCATCGTGAACTTGTGTTCTCGGTGTTTATCTTCTCTTTTGTTCTCCGTGTTTTATTTTCTCCATGTTCTCCGTGTTTTATTTTTGACACAGCTTGTTTACTCAAACGTAAACGAAACCGTAAACGTCTTCGAATACAAAGCCTCAATCGGACTGGAGAATATCGTATTCTCAGGTATGATCAGATTTTTCATGCCTGTATACATTTTAATTTCGGGAGAAAATTTAAAGTATGTCATATAAAAATCGAAACCAAATCCGATCTCATATCCATAATCCTGTCTTGAAAGTTTTATGACATCAGGATCTTCAGCTTTAACTTTTGCCTGAGAGACCATATCAATACCGTATTTGAATCCTGCTATAACATATGCCCTGTAATTGTTCACCCGTTTCGATTTGTATTTCAGCTCGAGTGGAAATTCAAGATAAGTCGATTCTACTTTCTTAGTCTTTGCAAGAGGAGTACTGTCATTGTAGAGCAATGTGTAGTCCAGATTTCTTTGAGCAAAAGACAGAGTAGGAAGGAACCGCAGATCGAAATAATTTCCGATTCTTAAAGTGGCAAGGATCGTAAGGTTAAGACCAATCGACGAACTGGATTCAACACTGTAGACTGAATCAAGCAAATTAAAATCCCTGACTTTTTTCACAACAAAATCTGCTGAATTAAATCCAAGTGCAAAACCAAAATGCATTTTCTGGAAATCATACTTTGGTAAATTAATAGGCTGAGTATGCAATTGCGCTTTCGTATAAAAAGGCAAAATGCTTAAAAGCGCAAATAGATATTTCAATTTTAATTTCAACCGCGTGATTATTTTTTAGCCAGATAAATGGTCGCAACACCAAACGTTACCGGAGTAAATTTTGTGTCCTTAAATCCAACTTTTCTGAGAATTGATGTAAACGCATCTCCGTATGGGAAAGCATTTACCGATTCATGCAGATAAGCATAAGCTGCATCATCTTTTGAGATCGCTTTGCCTATCTTTGGAGTAATTTTGGATGAATAGAATGTGTATAATGTACGGATTACCTTATTGGTTGGTTGCGAAAATTCAAGGATCATGGCAGTACCGCCCGGTTTAATTACCCTGTAAATTTCACTTAGACCTTTTTCCAGATTCTGAAAATTTCTGACCCCAAAAGAAACGGTCACAGCATCGAATTTATTGTCTTCGAAGATCAATGCTTCTGAATCTCCTTCCAGCAACTCAATTTTGTCTGTCAGATTCCTCTTTTTGATCTTTTCACGACCTATTGCCAGCATATCTACCGAAATATCTATGCCATAGATCTTATCAGGATTCAATTTCATTGCTTCCAGTGCCAGATCTCCTGTTCCTGTTGCAATGTCCAGTATTAATTTAGGTTTTGATTCCTTTAAGTAGTTGATGGCCTTGCGTCGCCAGTATCTGTCTGTTCCAAACGATAAAAAGTGATTCAAAAAATCATATCTCCATGCGATGTTGTTAAACATCTTAGCGATCTGCGTCTTTTTCTCCTGCGTCGAATCTTTATATGGAGTGACTTTTTCTAAACTCATTTCAATTTCAATCTTTTTGCCTCATCAAACAATTGCTGCTTCTCTATAGGAACAACACCGACTTTTTCGCAAACTAATCCGCCGGCTAAATTTGCAAGCGTTGCCATCGTTTCTGTATCGGTATCCAAAGCCAGACATAATGCAGCCACACTGATAACAGTATCGCCCGCACCTGAAACATCTGCAATTGTTCTTATATGCGCCGGAAGTAATTTTTCACCCTTATCGTCAACATAGAAAATCCCCTTTTCAGATAAAGTGATCAATGCTGTTCCGATTTTATTGTCGTTGCAAAGTTTGTTCACTGCTTTACTGATATCGGCCAGATTATTTTTATCAAGGTCAACTTTCATTCCTTCACGAAGTTCTTTCAGATTCGGTTTGAAGAGTGTGACGTTCTTGTAATGATTGAAATTCTTTTTCTTTGGATCAACTGCAACAGGAATTCCTTTCTGTCGGGCAAGTTTTACAACCGATTCAATCAGTGATTTGCCGATAACACCCTTATCATAATCCTCGAATATGATCACATCGATCTTTCTTTTCGAAACGATCGTAGTGATCTTGTTCAATAACTGTTTACGGTCACTTGGTGTCAGATCATCTTCCTGTTCTTCATCAACACGCAACATCTGATGATTGTTTCCAATGATGCGCGTTTTAACTGTTGTGATCCTTTCAGTACTCTGAAAAATTCCATCTGCACTCAAATCAATTTGTTTTACCAGTTCTATAAATGACCTTCCGTTAATATCGTTTCCAATTACTGAACAAAGAACCGGAGTAGCACCAAGCGCCTTCAGATTGATTGCTACGTTTGCAGCACCACCTAAACGACTTTCTTTTTTCTGAATACTGGCTATTGGAACGGGTGCTTCAGGAGAGATGCGTTCAACTTTTCCCCATAAATAATTATCGAGCATAACATCGCCGATAACCAATGCATTTAGTTTTTCGAATGCAGAAAATATTTCACTGAGGGATTTAGTCTTCACAGCATTCAGTATTTAATTCTATTATTTTAAATTCGCCAGAGCGATCTTAATTCTTTTAATTGCTTCAACTAATTTTTCATCAGAAGCAGCATAGGAGAAACGCAGACAATTTGGAGCACCAAAGGCTTCACCCGTAACAAGACTCACATGACCTTTGTGCAATAAATACATGCATAGATCTGTTGAATTCTGAATAACAGATTCGCCATCTTTCTTTCCGAAATAATAACTGATATCAGGAAAAACATAGAATGCACCTTTCGGTTCATTGATGATCCAGCCCGGAATATCTTTCATCAATCCCAATACAAGATTTCTTCTGCGTAAAAATGCAGCTTGCATTTCCAGAGTAGGAGCATTTGATTCTGTCAACGCTGCTTCAGCAGCTTTTTGTGCGATCGAACTTGCTGCAGATGTAAATTGACCTTGCATTTTATCGCACGCTTCTGCAATATATTTCGGCGCACCGATATATCCGATCCGCCAGCCTGTCATTGCATATCCTTTTGAAACACCATTCACTATTACAACCTGATCTTTTATAAAATCAAATTGCGCAATACTCTGATGTCCACCTTGAAAATTGATGTGCTCATAGATCTCATCAGACATAATTATGATGCGCGGATGTTTTACAAGAACATCTGCAAGTGCTTTCAATTCGTCTTTCGTATAAACAGTTCCGGTTGGATTGCATGGCGAAGAGAAGATGAACATCTTTGTCTTCGGAGTTATTGCAGCTTCCAGTTGCGCCGGGGTCATTTTGAAATCATCTTTGATCGTTGTATTTACCGAAACAGTTTTTCCTCCGGCAAGTTTTACGATCTCAATGTAACTTACCCAATACGGCATTGGAATAATTACTTCATCACCTTCATCAATTATACTCAATACAACATTTGCAATACTTTGTTTTGCACCTGTTGAAACGATGACCTGATCCGGTTTATAATCCAGATTGTTTTCTCTTTTGAATTTTTCTGAAACGGCTTTTCTTAATTCTGCAAAACCTGCGATCGGCGGATAAAAAGTAAATCCATCGTCGATGGCCTTTTTGGCAGCAGTACGGATGTGAACAGGAGTAACAAAATCAGGTTCGCCTAGAGATAGGTTGATAACATCTACTCCTTTTGATGATAACTCTCGACTTAATTTCGACATGCCAATTGTCTGACTTTCAGACAATGATAGCACACGGTGGGATAGGGCTTGTTGTTCCATATTTGAGGCTGCAAACCTACGGGATTCCCTGAGAATAGCCAAGTTTGAATAATCTTCGGGTTCATTATAAGAGCATGATAAACAGGAATCTAACTTATTCTCCAGGATTTGGCAGTTTTTAAGACTGATTTTTGGCAGGAAACCGCCATTGGCATGGATTTCGACCAATCCGAATCCACTTAGACATTCGTTTCAGAATAGATTTTTCTGTCACATTGTCGTTCACTATATTCGGAAATATGTTTTCAGAAAATTCAAATAATTTGACTCCTCATCATTTAGCAAATATCATTGATGATGATACAGAGTTCATCCCTCTTCTTTCTCAGGAAGACGAGGATCAGATGAATAAACAGGATATTCCCGAAGTTTTATCTATTCTCCCACTGAGAAATACAGTATTATTTCCGGGTGTTGTCATTCCAATTACTGTTGGAAGAGATAAATCAATCAACCTGATAAAAGATGCTTACAAAGGTGATAAGATCATCGGTGTTGTAGCACAAAAAGACCAGGCGATTGAAGATCCATCTTTTCCTGATCTGAATCAATTCGGAACTGTTGCGCAGGTAATTAAAATGTTGCGCATGCCAGATGGAAATACAACTATTATCATTCAGGGAAAGCGCCGTTTTAAACTGGATGAATGTGTTCAGACTGAACCATACATCCGTTGTAAGATCGTTCCGTTTCCTGAGAAGTCTGCGAATACAGCCGATAAAGAATTTATGGCAATTGTAGGTTCATTGAAAGATCTTGCATTGCAGATTATTCAGCACTCACCAAATATTCCTTCTGATGCAGGCTTTGCAATCAGAAATATAGAGAGTCATTCATTCCTGATCAATTTCATTTGTTCAAATATGAATCTCGATGTTTCTAAAAAACAGGAATTGCTGGAGATCGCTGATCACAAAGAGAGAGCAAATCGTGTTCTGGAATATCTGAGTAAAGAGCTTCAGATGCTTGAATTGAAAAATCAAATTCAAAGTAAAGTTAGAACTGATATCGATAAACAACAGCGTGAGTATTTTTTAAATCAGCAGTTACGTACCATTCAGGAAGAGCTCGGCGGAAATTCTCCCGACCGTGAAGTTGCAGAATTAAAAGAACGTGCAAAGACAAAGAAGTGGAGTAAAGCAGTAGAAGAAACTTTCAAGAAAGAATCAGATCGTTTGTCAAGAATGAATCCTGCTGCTGCAGAGTATTCAGTAATCCTGAATTACCTTGAACTGTTGCTTGACCTTCCATGGAATGAACTTACCAACGATAATTTTGATCTGAAGCATGCACAGAAAGTGCTGGATAAAGATCATTACGGACTTGAAAAAGTAAAAGCTCGTATCCTTGAATACCTTGCTGTATTGAAATTAAAGCGTGATATGAAATCTCCTATCATGTGTTTGTATGGTCCGCCGGGAGTTGGAAAAACTTCTCTTGGTAAATCGATTGCAAAAGCATTAGGAAGAAAATATGTAAGGATGTCGCTTGGTGGTTTGAGAGATGAAGCGGAGATCCGCGGACATCGTAAAACGTACATTGGTGCTATGCCAGGTCGTATCATTCAGAATCTGAAAAAAGCAAAGTCATCGAATCCAATTTTTGTTCTTGATGAAATTGATAAATTAGGAAATGATTTTCATGGTGATCCATCTTCAGCATTGCTTGAAGTACTCGATCCGGAACAGAACAATACTTTCTACGATAACTATGTTGAGATCGATTATGATCTTTCAAATGTGTTGTTCATTGCCACTGCGAATTCATTAAGTCGTGTGCAACCGGCATTGCTTGACAGAATGGAGATCATAGAAATCAATGGATATACGATTGAAGAAAAAGTTCAGATAGCAATAAAGCATTTGGTTCCAAAACAACTTGAAGCGCATGGTTTGAAAAAAGAGCATGTGAAGCTTTCACCGAAGTTGATCGAATATATGATTGACCGGTATTCGAGAGAATCTGGTGTTCGTGGATTGGAGAAAAAGATCGCTGCATTGGTTCGTGGAATTGCAAAGAAAGTTGCCATGGATGAAGAATATAATCCTGTGCTGACGGAAGACGATGTGATCAAAATATTAGGTGGTGCAATTTTTCAGGCAGATAAATATCAAGGCAACGATGTTGCAGGAGTTGTAACAGGTCTTGCATGGACATCAGTTGGTGGCGATATATTATTTGTTGAAACTTCAGTAAGCAAAGGCAAAGGCAAACTCACGATCACCGGAAATCTCGGTGAGGTCATGAAAGAATCTGCAGTGATCGCTCTTGCATATTTAAAAGCGCATAGTGATTCATTAAAATTAGATTACAGGATCTTCGATCAATGGGATGTACATATTCACGTTCCTGAAGGTGCAACACCGAAAGATGGACCATCAGCCGGAATTACCATGCTGACGTCACTTGCTTCTGCATTCACGCAGAGAAAAGTAAAGAGCCAGTTAGCAATGACAGGAGAAATCACTCTACGCGGAAAAGTATTGCCGGTAGGTGGAATCAAAGAAAAGATCCTCGCAGCTAAACGTGCAGGAATAAAAGACATCATTCTTTCAAAAGACAACAAGAAAGACATCGATGAAATAAAGAAAGATTACATCAAAGACATGAAATTCCATTATGTGAGTGAAATGATCGAAGTGATCAACCTGGCTCTTATGAAAGAGAAAGTCAAAGATGCGCGCGAGATCAAGTATGTTCCGGAGTTATTGAAGAATTGATCTTATTCTTGTAATTTGAAAATAGAGATTAATATTTAGAATGCCCCGGATTTGATTTCGGGGCATTGTTTTTTATACAAAGTAACTTTAAGAATAATTGAATACCTTTATTAAATCAGTTCTAATTTCTAATCTGTACTTTCTAATCTCAAAATTCCAGAGAATAGACTTTCCAATCAACCACAAATGACTCCAGACAGACGTAAAATAGCAGTAGTAGCAGGCTCTACAGGATTAGTAGGCAGAGAAGTTCTCCGGATACTTCTGGAAAGCAGCAGTTATGAAAAAGTATATTCATTGGTGAGAAAACCCAGTAATTATTCCAACCCCAAATTGGAGGAGTTGGTGATTGATTACGATCAATTGCCCTATGCACTTGCTGAGATCAAATCAGCCGATGAAGTGTTTTGCTGTCTGGGAACGACAATGAAAGTTGCCGGTTCAAAAGAAGCATTCCGGAAAGTTGATTATGAGTATCCACTTGCTTTGGCAAGTTGGGCGCATCAGTTAAAAGTTCATCATTTCCTTTTAGTTTCTGCTATGGGTGCAAATACATCGTCAGGAATTTTTTACAATAAGACAAAAGGCGAAGTAGAAAGAGATATTTCTTTACTGGAAATTCCGGCTATTTCGATTTTCCGGCCATCATTATTAATTGGTGACAGAACAGAAAATCGTCCCGGTGAAAAAATCGGAATCGCTGTAGCTAAAGCACTATCATTTCTTTTCGTTGGCCCATTGAAAGATTACAAAGGTATTCCCGTTACAAAAGTTGCCGAAGCAATGGTGCGCGCGGCAAATTCGCAGAGTACGGGGAAGAGGGTGGTGCTTTCGGGGGAAATGGGAGAATAGTAAGTAGTGAGTGGTAAGTGGTAAGTAGCACTAGTTACAGTCCTCACGTATTTACTTTGATTTGGTGAAATTTAGTGTTACTAAATTCTAGAGAAAAAGTTAAAACTAATAATTCTGGTTAAAGAAATTAAAAAAAGGAGCAATAGAACATTGCTCCTTTAAAGTATATTTTGTGTATTAAAGAAAGTAGTGCTAATTACTACTTACCACTTACTACTCACCATTTACGCATTCATCGAGACTAAAAACTCCTCATTCGACTTAGTTCCGCGAATTCTGTCAAGCATAAATTCCATTGCTTCCAGTGGGTTCATGTCTGCAAGGTGATTTCTCAGGATCCACATACGTTGCAGCATTTCTTTATCAAGCAACATGTCTTCACGACGTGTACTTGATGCTACAAGATCAATAGCAGGGAAGAGACGCTTGTTAGAGATCTTACGATCCAACTGCAATTCCATATTTCCTGTTCCTTTGAATTCTTCGAAGATAACCTCGTCCATTCTTGAACCTGTATCAATCAATGCTGTTGCAATGATCGTTAAGCTTCCGCCATTCTCTATCTTACGAGCCGATCCGAAAAATCTTTTTGGTTTGTGAAGTGCATTTGCTTCCACACCACCGGAAAGAACTTTTCCACTTGCAGGAGCAACTGTATTATATGCACGAGCCAGACGTGTTATCGAATCTAACAGGATAACAACATCATGTCCGCACTCAACTAGGCGTTTTGCTTTTTCCAATACTATGTTTGCAATCTTTACGTGACGCTCAGCAGGCTCATCGAATGTAGAAGCAACAACTTCTGCTTTTACACTTCTTGCCATATCTGTTACCTCTTCCGGACGTTCGTCGATCAAAAGAATGATCATGTACACTTCCGGATGATTTGCTGCAATTGCATTGGCAACATCTTTCAGCAACATTGTTTTACCTGTCTTCGGCTGAGCAACGATCAATCCACGTTGTCCTTTTCCTATCGGTGCAAACATGTCCATTATCCGTGTTGAATAATTCGACTTGTCGCCACTAAGATTTAATTTCTGGTAAGGGAATAGTGGAGTAAGATAATCGAAATGGATCCGGTCACGCACAATTGCAGGATCAAGTCCATTGATGTATTCTACTTTTACGAATGGAAAATATTTTTCGCCTTCACGTGGAGGACGAACGTAACCTCTTACAGTATCACCGGTCTTTAGTCCGTATAATTTTATCTGTTGCTGATTTACATAAACATCATCCGGTGATGTCAGGTAATTAAAATCACTTGAACGTAAAAAACCAAATCCATCAGGCATGATCTCCAGAACACCATCTACAGCGATGAGAGTTTCCGGATCGATTGGTGGTTCAGGTGCGAAACTTCCTCTTTGACGAAAGTTATTATTGTTATTATTCTGGTTACTAAAATTGCCGGTTTGTCCGGATGGTAAATTGTTGAATTGACTTTGTGCGGGCTGAAATTGTGTCTGTGGTTGTGGACGATTTTCAAAATCATTTCTGACTTGCGGACGACTACTAACTTGTTCAGTTCTTTCTGCAGTTTCATTTGAAGCTGCGGGAGCAGCAACCTGTGGAGTGGGAGTCTGACGAATCGGAGGTGTCTTCACACTTGGCTCAAGTACAATTGGAGCTTTCTTTACTTCTGAATCTTCTACCGGAGAAACACGTTTTCGTTTTGGGCGACCACTTTGATTGTCGTCTTCAGCAACTTGTTTTGACGGCGCAGACTTTTCTACAGGAGCAGCAGTTTCTTTTGCTTCAGCTTTTTCCGGCTTCTCAGTTTTTTCTGCTTTCGCAGCTTTTGCAGGAGCTTTCGAGCCAAGATTTTCGCGAATGTTTTTTGATTCTTCAGGATGCAAAGCTTGCTGATCTAAAATTTTGTAAATCAATTCCTGCTTACGAAAATCATCGTAGTTAGGAAGGTTCATCAGTCTTGCAATTTCTTTTAACTCACTTACGAGTTTGTCATTTAATTCAAGTATATCGTACATGAAAAATTATAGGTTTATAAATTCCGCCTTAGTTGACGGTGGATTGTTGATTGTTTGGGGATTTTTTTAATGCAGTAATAGCACAATAAATAATGAAGATTTGCCTGGTTTATCAAGCGTAATTTTCGATAAGTTTAATGGGGAAATTCCGGATCGGATAAATAAAAAATCCAGCGCGGATTTGAATTTCGATACAATTATAAGGCATTATTCCTAACCATGCAATGATTTTTATATCTTTTTTTACACAATTCATAAAAAAATATTCCTTTTCAGGCTTCTTTTCATGATTATACAGGATTTTATAACTATTTCTTTAATTTGCACTCCAATCAACAGCTTAAATACTCTCATTTATGATACAAAGAATACAGTCGCTTTTTCTACTTGGTGTAGTGATCTTAAGCATAGTACTAATGTATGTTCCGGTTTATGAACTGGTCAATGAAAATGTTCCACTTACACCTCCTGATGGAACAGAAGTAGCCAATACAACATTTACAATTTTTAATAGCGCCATCCTTGCAATTATTAATGGAGCCGTTTGCGCACTGGCTCTTGTTTCAATATTCCTTTACAAGAATCGTAACCTTCAGGTTCGTGCAATTAATCTCGCACTATTACTCACTTGTGGTTTGATCGGATTGCTTTTCTTTTCTGCTGATTCAATGTCTACGACTCTTCAGGCTAAGGTTCATTATTTATATGGGACTTACATTCCTGTGATCTGGGCTATTTTTCTTTTTGCTGCTATAAGATACATCAAGCGTGATGAGGCTTTGGTACGATCTGCTGACCGGTTACGGTAGGCAAGTTTGTGCGGGTTTAACAGTCACATGTAAAACCACACCGCCTGTTACCGGGAGGGCGTCCCTGACGGGACTTGGGGGTTATGGGGTGGCGACTGGTTAGTTTTTACTGGCTGTGGGGGTGGTTTTAGCTGTTACCGGTAGGGCGTCCCTGACGGGACTTGGGGGTTGCTTTGTGGCGAATGGTTACTTTTTACAGGCTGTGGAGGGTGGTGGTTTCAGCTGTTACCGATAGTGTGTCAGTGAAGTGACTGGGGACAGTTTCTACCAAAGCCTCAACTTCTACTCACGACCTTCTATAGTTCCCCGAAGTCCCAACTCAATCGCTTCTAATCCTCCAATCTTTCCATTGTCGATGTGGAAGCGGAGCATAGTTCTTATTTTGTGGAAGCCGTGTTTGCCGGCGGCGCCGGGGTTCATGTGGAGGAGATTGTTTTTTTTGTCGGGTATTACTTTGAGGATGTGGGAATGTCCGCAGATAAAAAGATCGGGTTTATGAATGGTGATCTTTTTGTAGGCTTCAGGAAAATAGTTGCCGGGATAACCTCCGATGTGGGTAATAAATACTTTGATGCCTTCGCAATCGAAGATTAGATCTTGCGGATGTAAGATCCGAATGGGAGTGCCGTCGATATTTCCAAAAACTCCTCTGAGTGTTTTGAAGGCTGACAGATCTTTTGAAACTTTTTCATCGCCCCAGTCACCTGCATGCCAGATCTCATCGCATTCAGCAAAAAGTGTAAAGACTTTTGGATCTAAATAGCCATGTGTGTCGGAGAGTAAACCAATTTTTTTCATTTTTGGTTTACTAGATCTTTTCGATCTCGTTGATCTTTAACCAACCGATTGTACCATTAGCGATACGGATCTTTTCCAACCTTCAAATGGTTCCAGTACCTCAACTTTTGTTCCTTCATGCAGAATGAAAAGATCATTGCCTTTTTCATCAGGTGAACTTTTTACATAGACTGATGAAGAAATTACAATTGCCTGCTCTTCAACCGCTGATATAGAATAAGAGCGGGCCGACAACATATAAGTAGATATTGCCAGGATTGAAAAAATGATGCATGAAATAAAACTCACTTTTTTCATTGAAGATCGCTGTGTGAAAACATAGAATCCTGCTGTCATGAATACAAGCCAGATCATGATCACAAATACAATGCTCCAGGTATTGGCCGGTAATATAGTTGCCATGTTACGAATCCATCTCTTGTAAAATACTTCCGGAACATTGTCGATTCTGTCTACAACTTTTAATGAAGCTATCTTCAGATTGAAGGTGATATCTTCATCGTCAGGTGCAAGTTTTTTTGCACGTTCATAATTGATGATTGCTTTTGGAACATTGCCTTCTTTGAAATAACTGTTGCCTAGATTGAAGTATACTTCTGCAGAAATATTTCCGTTCTTAGTCAGTTCTTCGTAAAGCGAAATTGATTTTGCATAATCCTGCTTCTGATAAGCCATATTAGCTTCATGAAATAAAGTTAATGCATCCTTTTTCTGCGCAAATAGAATGGCGCTCAATGTGAATAAAAGAAGAAGTGTGCTGAGTTTTTTCATTTTTGTTTTGTTTGCCTCTTTTATTTAATTGATCCTTCTAATTTGGTGATGATATCGATTCCTTTTTGATAGATCGATTCATTGCTGTCAGCAATGCCACCGGCGAATCTTGCAAATTCACAACTATCAATTGTATCGATAAATTGTTTTATGATCGACTCATCAACATTTTTAGCCGTCAATTCCGTCGCAACTTTTTCTTTTGACAGATCGGCAACAGGGATCTGAAGTTTGTCACCGATAAAGCCCCATAGCGCGCGGAACATTTCGTCAAGGAATTTATCTTTTTCGTTAGAACTGAGATATTTTTTTGCAGCACTGAGTCTTTTCATTGCTGCTTTATTTGCACGCTGACTCTTTACTAAAGAAACATTTCCCATTAATTTCTCATTTCTTCTTCTTACTCCAAGTAATACAAAGAAGAGTAGAGCAGGAGCTCCGATCAGACTATAGAAAAGAGGACTGCCAAAGATCGGATCCATTGATCTGCTAAAATCCGGAGTTTGTGTTTTAATAAACCGGATATCTTTTCCAAGTAGCTGAACATCGCTTCTCTGAACGTTGCCTGAAACTGTAACCGAATTGCCATCACCTTTTGTAACTTTCAGCATCATGTCCGGAAAATCAATTCCTACATACTGTTTCTTCTCAAGATCAAAATAAATAAATGAACTGATAGGAATTTTAAAATCTCCGGCATTGCGAGGGATGATCAGATATTCAAACGTCTTTGTACCGGAAACACCTGAATTATTTGCATTGATGTTTGAATTCTCTTTCGGGTCATAACTTTCGAAATCAGGAGGGAAGGTGATTTTTGGAGATTCAACCAATTTGATATTCCCTTTTCCTGATATTTTTACTTTCAGCGTTACAGCTTCATTTGCTTTGGTTTCTTTTTTGTCCAGCGAAACTTCGCAAGATAGTCGTCCAACTGCTCCTGAAAAGTCTACCGGTGCTCCTGCTGGAAGCGACTTTACAGCAATTTTAATGGGATCACTTTTCAAATTTACTTTTACGTCCCTTACGCTATTATTGAAAAATGGATTATTGAAGAATGGGTCATTGAAAAACTGGCTGAATGGATCATTACTCTTTTGTTGCTGTTGTTTTTTAATTTGAACACGGGCAATTACCTGTGCTTCCATTGGGTCAACAATAAGAGTTCCGGCGCGTTGTGGAAAAAGAACAATTTTTTTTATCTCAGCGACATTGTAACTTACTCCATCATATGTCTCAGGATGAAATTCGATTTGTTGTGGCAAAACAATTTCCTGTTGCCAGAAACCTGTGAATGAAGGGAATTTTGAAGGTGCGTAGTCAAGTATCGACATTTTAGTAAAGTATAGTTTATACGTTACAACAATGCCTTCTCCCTGATAAGAATTTGTTTTGTCGACAAATGCTTTTATAAAAACATTTTTACCTCCACCTTCAATTGTATTTTCTTGAGAGTTATTATTCTGTCCTTGGTTACCCTGGCTTTTAGCTTGCGGATTGCCTTTAGTTACTGTAATAGTTAATGGATTACTATAAATTTTACTGGACCCAACAGTGATCTCTGCAGCTCCAAATTTAAACACTCCTTCTTTTGTAGCTTGCAGAACATATGTAAATGAAATTGTTTGAGAAACGGACCCATTAATGATCTGCATCTGCTGACTTTGACTCGGCCCCATTACAACATTAAAATCCTGAAACGTAGGAGCCTTAAAGCCTTTACCGGAAGCATTCAATGAATAAGTAATTTGTACCTGTTCACCGGTTGCGATTGTTGTAGCGGAAGCACTGGCAGTAAGTTTTTCATTCTGCGCTTTTATTGCGGTATGAAAACTAACATGAATATGACAAGATAAGAAAGAGTAATTCTTCCAAACAGATTTGTCATATTTGATATATTTAAGTTCATTCTGATTTATCTTTATTACTTACCATTGTTTCTCAATAGAAATTTTGGTTCCTGCTTTCGTATTTATTTTTTTCTGCGTCTTCTTCTCGTCATTATTTAATGCCTGAAGAATTTTATCTGCATCTTCTTTTGAGATCTTATCTTTCTTTGCTTGATTTTGTTCGCCCTTTTCTTCTTTTGGTTTCTGTTCTTGATCTTTCTGTTGCTCTTGCTTCTGCTGGTCTTTTTTCTGCTGATCCTGATTTTGTTTTTGTTGATCTTGCTTCTGCTCTTTATTCTGATCCTTCTTGTCGTCTTTGTTCTGTTGTTGTTGCTGCTGTTGCAAACGCGATTGAGCATAAGCGAGGTTGTACCTGGTATCGTTATCTTTCGGATTTGCTTTCAGAGCATTTTTATACGAATTAATACTTTCCTGGTATTTCTGTTCTTTGAGGAAAGCATTACCTAAATTATGATATATTTTTGAAACATCTTCCTTACTTAACGATTTTAACGCTCCTGCACTTTCATATTGCTTCGCTGCTTCGTCAAATTTGCCTTGTTTGAAATAGGCGTTGCCAAGATTATAACTTCCTTCCTTCACATTTTTACCTGATGTAATCGTCTTTCTATAGTTTACCTCAGCATCAGTATATTTTTTTTGCTCGAATTGCTGATTTCCTTTTTTGATCAGGTCATAACTACTTTGTGCAATTCCATTTTGACTGAAAGCAATCATCAGAATGCCGAAAGTCAAAATGAACGACGATGTATATTTTATCACGAGCTTTTTCATCTGATTATTTTTTTTCATTGAAAAGATCCATTTGTTGAATCACTTTACTGCGTTTATTTGTGATCGTAAATTCGATCAGGAGTAATAACAGTCCTGCTGCAAGGAAATACTGAAAACGATCTTCGTAATCTGTGAATTGTTTTGTGCCAAAACTCTTCTTATCCATTTTCTTTACCTGACCTAAAATTGTCTCCAGGCCATCATCACTATTGGAAGCTTGAATAAACTGACCTTTGCCTTCATTAGCAATTTGTTCTAAAGTTAAGGTTTCAAGTTTTGTGATAACTGTGTTGCCGGCATTATCCCGCATGAAGTCTGTTTGTATACCATTCTTGAAAACAGGAATTGGTGCACCATCGGGTGAACCCATTCCAATTGTATGAATGACTACTCCTTTTGCATGGGCCTGCTTTGCCGCTTCTATTGCATCGTCCTCGTGGTTTTCTCCATCTGTGATAATGATCAGAGCTTTGTGTTTATTGTCTTCTCCAACAAACGATTCAGTAGCAAGATCTATTGCACAACCAATACATGTTCCTTGTGTAGGTATCAGATCAGTGTCAATATTCGAAAGAAACAATTTAGCGGCAGCATAGTCAGATGTGATCGGTAACTGCACATAAGCCTGTCCTGCAAAAACGATCATTCCTATTCTGTCGTTCTCTAGTTTATCAATTAATCTGCTGATCGATTGTTTGGATCTCTCCAGACGACTGGGTTTAATATCCTGCGCTTTCATTGAATTACTTACATCCAATGCAATGATGATATCAACTCCTTCACGCTTTACTTCTTCAAGTCTGGTTCCTATCTGCGGATTTGCACAAGCAATTACAATCAATGCAATTGCAAATAGAATTAAAACAAGCTTAGTGACAGGTTTTGTTTTGGAGACATTCGGTGAAAGTTTTTCAACTAACAATAAATCGCCGAATTTCTTTCTTGCTTTTTTCTTCCATCGAAGATTGTAGAAATAGACAATAAGTATGACAGGCAAGACTGCCAAAGCATACAGATATTCCGGATGTGCGAATCGAAACATTTTATGGCAGTTTTTTAAATAATGTGAATCTTAATAGTATGTCAAGTACAAGCAATAGGAGGGCACCTAAAGCAAGTGGATAAAATTCTTCTGTGTAATTATGAAATTCCGTTACATCAATTTTTGTCTTTTCCAGTTTGTCGATCTCTGAATAGATCTCTTTTAACTTTCCTGTATTCGTAGCACGGAAGTATTTCCCATCTGTTTCACCAGCTATCTTTTTTAATACAGGTTCGTCGATCTGAACTTCTACATTCTGATATTGAATTCCAAAAGGTGACTTGACCGGATAAGGAGCCATTCCGCGGGTTCCAACTCCAATTGTATAAACCCGGATTCCGAATGTCTTTGCAATTTCACCAGCTGTTTCAGGTGCAATTGATCCGATGTTATTGACACCATCCGTAAGCAATATCACAACTTTACTTTTGGCCCTACTGTTTCTGATCCGGTTGACTGCTGTACCTAATCCTTCACCAATTGCAGTTCCATCTGCAAGAATTCCGGATTGAATTCCGGCGAAAAGGTTTTTCAACACTGAATGATCTGTTGTGAGTGGACATTGAGTAAAACTTTCTCCTCCAAAAACAACTAATCCGATCCTGTCGTTAGGACGACTATCAATAAATTCCTCTGCAACTTTTTTGGCTGCTTCAATTCTGTTTGGTTTCAGATCTTCTGCAAGCATACTTGACGAAATGTCAAGTGCCATCATGATGTCAATTCCTTCTGTCTTAATATCACGTCCACTCAAACTTGATTGTGGACGAGCAAGCGCAACAATGGCTAATGAAAATGCTAGCAGCTTTAATACAAATGGGAGATAATGAAATCGTTGCCGGAATGATGGCCGCATACCATCGAAATTTTCAAATCCGGAAAACTGGATCTGCGTACGTTTTTTATTGAGGTAGAAAAAATAAAACGCTATCATTACCGGAATTAACAGGAATAACAGGAAGAAGTATGGATTTGCAAATTTAATTCCGTACATCATGATTTAGCCCCCTCACTTTTTTGCGGATCATTTACATTTGTAACCTGTACTGCCGGAATAGTTGAATTTACAAAATCATATGCATAGGCAATTGTCTGTTCGTTTTCCAAAGCGATCGGTTCTACTTTCGCAAATTTCACCATGTCGGCCAATTGAAGAATATACTGCAGTTTTTCTTTTTCACCGGCGCTTATTTGTTTTGGTCCGAATAATTTCAAAGTCTCATCACTGGTTTGTTCCATTGCATGAATCCCGAATCGTTCTTCAATATATTCCCTTATCGAATCTGAAACTTCAATATGATACTTTTTCACGAAACCATTCTGCCATAACTTTTGCTCTTCAATTGATTTAAGTTTCTGAATTGTTCTGATATGAGCAGGTGTCTTTGGTTTTGGTGGTGCTATTATTACAACTTTTTTCCGTTTGGAGTAACGGATTGCGAGATAGATCAATCCTGCTATAAGTAAAAGTCCGCCGATCAGATATGGAAGTTTCTCTTTCCATGGATAAGGAACATTCATCAACGGTTTGATGTCTTTAATTTCTTTTGTAGTATCAACAGAAATTGTTCTTACTCCCATCAGCAAAGCTTCAGTAGTTAAAGTATCTGCTACGCTGTTTTTTAAATTTCTGACTAAAAATGGAAAAGGTGGTAAAACAAAAAAACCGGAGTCGAAAGAAGTAACTGTAAATTGCTGTCTTAATTTAAGTGGATTGGATGCAGGGACAGTATCTATTTTCCCTCTGTTCACAATCTCAAAATGATTAAAAGTGTCAGGCAAAACAGGAAAAAGTACTTCTGTATTTGGATACGCAATAGCATTCAACTCCAGATGGAATTGTTCTCCGATACGGATCTGATTTGTATCGACCAATGCCTTTACGATTCCTTCTGAACTACTTGCATTTGTTTTTATACCGATGCAAATCAGAAAAAGGAAATTTACTATAATGAAATTTTTTATTTTCTTAAACATACTTAAATTCTCTATTTACCTAATCGCCCGCGTTTTTTGAACAGATACATCAATGGTTGTACATATGATTGATCCGTTCTTACTTTAGCCTGATCAACACCGCTCTTTGCAAAAACCTCTTTCAGTCTTTTGTCATTCATCTCCCAGTTTCTCTTGTATAAAGCTCTGACTTTTGCATCAGATGTATCTACTACCAGTCTTTTTTCGGATTCAGAATCCTGTAACTCCATCAAGCCGATATCCGGCAATTCTGTTTCCCGTTTATCGTAGATCTGAAGAGCGACTACATCATGTTTTTTATTTGCAAGCTTTAATGCATCTTCAAACTTTGAATCACGGAAATCAGAGATAACAAAACAAATGCATTTCTTCTTGATTACATTTACCATGTATCGAAGTGCTTCTGAAATATTTGTTTTTTTATGAAGTGGTTTAAATTCTATCAGCTCTCTTATGATCCTTAAAATATGAGACTTTCCTTTTTTAGGCGGAATGAACTTTTCTATAACATCACTAAAGAAAATAATTCCGATTTTATCGTTGTTCTGAATTGCAGAGAAGGAGAGAACCGCACATAATTCGGTAATAAGATCTTTCTTGAATTGATTATGTGTTCCAAATGACTCAGAGCCGCTGACATCAACAACAAGCATTACCGTCAGTTCTCTTTCTTCTTCAAAAACTTTCACGAATGGATGACCAAACCGGGCAGTTACGTTCCAGTCGATCATTCTTATATCATCACCCGCTGTATATTCACGCACCTCACTAAAAGCCATTCCACGGCCTTTGAAAGCACTATGATATTCACCGGAGAAGATCTGAGAAGATAATCCCCTCGTCTTGATCTCGATCTTGCGAACTTTTTTTAATAACTCGGTTGTTTCCACTTTTTTAATTAATAACTAAAAATGACTATTTAAATAGTGCTTTTTTATTTCTACTTATGACTTCTTTTTGTTTTTTTTGCTTTTTTCTTTTTGTTTTTTTGTCTTTCCTCGAAAGATTACGAATTGCGAAAGACAAAAACGAGAAACGAAACACTAAGGAACCTCTACAGCATTCAATATCTCATTAATGATCGATTCACTGGTTACATTTTCTGCTTCTGCTTCGTATGTAACTCCGATTCTGTGGCGCATTACATCATGACAGATCGCTCTTACGTCTTCAGGGATTACATAACCACGACGTTTAATGAATGCATAGGCTTTGGCTGCAAGAGCTAAGCTGATACTTGCACGGGGTGAGCCACCATAACTGATCAGTTGTTTAAGGCTTCCTAAATTGTAATCTTGCGGTGAGCGTGATGCAAAAACAATGTCTACAATATACTTTTCAATTTTTTCATCCATATAAACTTCACGGACTACGCTTCTTGCTTTTGTGATCTCTTCAATATTCACCATCGGTGATACTTTTGGAAAATCGTTGCTGATATTCTGACGAATGATAAGCTTTTCATCTTCTTTTGTCGGATAGCCGATCACAATTTTCAACATGAAACGATCGACCTGAGCTTCAGGTAATGGATACGTTCCTTCTTGTTCGATTGGGTTCTGTGTTGCAAGAACTAAAAACGGTTCATCAAGTTTGAAAGTACTGTCACCAATTGTTACTTGTCGTTCCTGCATAGCTTCCAGTAAAGCACTTTGCACTTTAGCGGGAGCACGGTTGATCTCATCTGCTAGAATGAAGTTTGCGAATATTGGTCCTTTACGAACTGTGAATGATTCCTGTTTTTGATTATAGATCATTGTCCCAATTAAATCTGCCGGTAAAAGATCCGGAGTAAACTGGATACGACTGAATCTGGCATGGATAGCCGATGAAAGTGATTTGATCGCAAGTGTCTTTGCTAATCCGGGAACACCTTCAAGCAGGATGTGGCCATTCGCAAGCATGCCAATCATCAATCGCTCGGTCATGTACTTTTGTCCAACAATGACTTTTCCTAATTCCATCATCAATAGCTCGACAAATGCTGACTCGCGATGAATTTTTTCGTTGATTTCTTTAATATCCATGATACTGAGACTTATTTTTTTTTCGGTTAATTGTTTATTACATTTTGTGTGCCTTTGTCACGCAATATGCCATGATTTGTAAAAGTAAAAGTGATCCCCCCGATTGTCTGAATAAATAAATTCTGTGTTGATTCAGAATGCAATTTTATTAAAAAATCAATGAATGCAATATGAATCGACTCGTTAAAAAATGTTAACAAGCCGTATACAGTTTTACTATTCAATAGAGTTTCTTTCCATATTTATTGAGCGTAACCAATAACACTGTAATTGCCAGTCCGGGGAATACAACGAGCCACCAAGCCATAAAATTCTCTTTCGCAGCAAACATCAGTGTTCCCCATGTTACTGTACCTGCAGGAAGTCCAACACCAAGGAATGAAAGTCCTGTTTCAAGCAGAATTGCTGATGCAACACCGAATATCAATACAGTTATAATTACCGGTGAAATGTTCGGTAATATATGCTTAAATAGTATGTCTTTTATTCTTGTACCAATCGACTTTTCAGCAAGAATAAAATCTACTTCTCTTAGTTTCAATACTTCAGCTCTGGTGATTCGTGCTATATCTGTCCATGAAGTAAATCCGATGATCAGGATCAAGGTACTGATGGAAGGTCTGCTGATTGCAGCAATTGTGAGAATTAATACCATTCTTGGGAGTGAAAGGAATATTTCAATGATGCGCATGATTATAAAATCAACGGGAATAGAAATACTTTCTGAAAAATAATTTTTCCCCGGAAATCTGATCTTCAAAAATAAAGGCCATAAAATTATTGAAAAGAATAATAAGATGGTTAGCAGCAGACTAATGATTCCTGTAAGGATAGAAAGTGAGAAGCTGGTTGAAACAAAATCTGATGGAAGTATGAAGGAATAATAATATGCAGGTATTACCGCAAGCAAAAAATAAACTGAAAAGATCCGTTGTGTTTTTAAATTATAATCACCCAGATATCCTGCTAATCCTCCAATGATAACTCCAAAAAATCCAGCGATGAACATTGATGCAAATCCTATCCATAAGGATATCCTTGTACCATGAATCAATCCTGCTAATACATCTTCACCGCTTCTGGTTGTTCCCAGATGATGTCTTTGAAAAAAGGGAAGAACAACTTTTTCTCCCTGATCATTTATAAAGAACTGTTTGGAAAAGGGCGATGCGTAATTTCCATTCTCGAGATCTGACTGACCGGGTGACCATTGAACGAAAGTAAAAATGCTGAAATCAGATCTCAGATTTTTCCAGTCAATAGTTTCGGTTCTTATTTTTTCTTTTTGACCATCCTTGGTTATTATTTCAAAATATGGATCTGAAGTGAAAGCAGGAAAATGTAAATTGCCATTGTATTTTATGATCAGAGGCTTTTCATTGGCAAGTACCGGAGCTAATAAGGCTATCAATAAATAGAATTTTAAAATGCCCGGAAGACGTTTAAAATTAAATTGAGAAATAAATCTAGCCGTTTTGTTTTTCATTTCATCTTATTTTGAAATGAAATTCTTGGATCGGCAACTGCATAAAGTATATCACTTAAAAGAAAACCAAGCATTGTAATAATACCGGTAAACAAAAATATAGTTATTACAACAGGATAATCCTGAGAACTAATACTCTGAAATATCGTGAGGCCCATTCCCGGAATATTGAAGATCGTTTCAAGTACAACTGAACCACCGATTGCATAAGGAAAAACATGACTGAAAATTGTTATCAATGGAAGTAAAGCATTTGGTAAAGCATGCTTGTATAAAATTCGCTTTTCATTGAGTCCTTTTGCTCTTGCTGTTCTTATATAATCCTGTTTTAAAATATCACCAATTGTGCTTTTTACATTTCCTGTAAGAAATGCAAATGAACTATACGTATAGGTAATAGTTGGAATGATGAGATAGGGTAGCGTACTAAAGAAAATCTCAGTGGCAGATGATCCTGAATCAAATCCACCTGCGGGCATTACACCACTTGATGGAAATAAATTCATCATCTCCGGATTGCAAAATAAAAACATAAGAAACATGGCTACCCAGAAGGCAGGAATAGAAAATAATACCGTAAATAATAATGTGTAAAACCGGTCTTTTTTAGATCCCGGTATCAATGCCAGTTTTAATCCTAGCGGAATACTGATGAGATAGGCAAAGAATATTGAAATAAAAGTAAAGAATAACGACCATCCTACTTTCGATTGAATAATATTGATAACAGGTTCGTTGGTCAGATAAGAGTTTCCAAAATTTCCACTAAAAATTCCTCTTGAACGATCATCACCAAACAACCATTTTGAGAATTGATTATGGTAGTGAAACTCAACAGGAGGAATGATCGAATGCTTGTCGGAAAAAGTAAAGTAAAAGACCGGAAGATCTAATCCTAACCGGTGCTCTATTTCTGTTCTGACTTTATTATCGTTTTCTGAAGGAGAAGAAGAATTCATCTCGGGATGTTGCCCGGCCAGAATCTGATCAACCGGATCTCCCGGAGCATTCTTCAGCAAAAAAAATGAGAGAAGTACCAGGATAAACAATCCGGGTATAAATATCAAAATTCTTCTCAAGAGGTATTTCTGCATTTGTCAAATCTACTGAACCTCTAAAGTACTCTTTACAAAGGTCAGGGTGTAGTTCCGTTCTGCAGAGTTATAACAGGATTTATTGACAATAATCTCAAAGGATTTATCAAAGTGCCAGGCCTGTCAGCAAAGATCATTCTGTTCGCAAAACGCTTGTGAATAATATTTCTGCGCATGGAAGTATATAAAAATACATATGGCTGATCTTCGTAAATAATTTTCTGTAATTCTTTTGAAAGAGAATCTCTTTTCGTCATGTTTATTTCTGTTCGGATAGAATCGATAAGAGCATCTGACAGATAATTTCCAAATCCGGAATAATTAGATCCATGATTGCTCCAGTTTGATGTATGCCATAATTGAGTGAAGTCTTCTGAAAAAGATCCTGCCGCCCAGCTCCCGAGCATCATATCAAAATTATGTGATCTTGCGCGTTCAATAAATAGTTTTAATTCCATTGGAACAGGATTGATCTTTACGCCTATTTGTTTTAGCTCTTCGCTTATCAATAATGCCATATCGCGCCAATCGGGAGAGGTATTCAGATAATTCAGATCAGCTTCAAAATTTATTTTTCTGCCGTCGATCACGCGGTCAAGAATTCCATCGTTATCACTATCTGTCCACTTTGAATCCTTTAAAAGTTTTGCGGCCTGCTTCAGGTCAACTTTCAATGGTTGTAGCTCTGAATTGAATTCTTTTTTTAATGGTGAAACATTCGCAATCATTTGCCGGCATTGACTGCTGTACTGAGCATAAATAAGTTTTGTGATCTTCTCAATAGAAATACTCAGAGCAATTGCTCTTCTCGTATTTTTATCTGTGAAAAGCGGGTTTCTGTTTGCTTGCTTTGGTCGTTGATTTAACCCAATGTAAGTGTAGTTGTAAGTAGGCGAAACAAATGAGCTGTAATTGTTTTTGAATGTTGCATTTTCATTCAATGCAAGAAAACCGCTCATAGAAATATTATTTGTTACATCGAAATTCTGATTCTTAAATTCAAGCTGTTGTGAATTATCGTCCTTGTTGATCTTGTAAATAATTTTTTCAGGAAAAGAATGTTCGTGATAGTCCAGAGAGTTTTCTGTCCAGTGATTCTTCTTTTTTAAAAGCGTAATAAATTGTCCTGATTCCCAACGCTCAACTTTATACATACCTAGTCCGTTAAGATATTTCGGATCACGACCATTTTTATCAGAATTAAATTCGTTTGCCCAATCGCTTAACTCTTTTTCATTTTCTGCCCGGAATGAAGTATCATTAAACTGTTCCAGAGAATAGTTGGCAAGAATATTTCCCGGATCATGAAATTTTCTTTGCAAAACAGGAAATGAACCAAACCAATATTGGTTTTGAATGTTCCTTGCTTTCATAATTACCTGAAATTTGTTTTTGTCATTTTCATCCTGAATAATATTTTTCAGATTCCGCCAGTAAGTTTTCACTGCCGGATCATTTACCAGTGGACACAAATATGCTTTTGCTGTAAAGAGTACATCTTCGAAGGTGAAAGGAGTTTTATCGTCCCACTCAGGGCCCGGTTTCAGTTGATATATATATGTAAGGCCATCAGCTGATGCAACAGGTGAAGTTTTAACAAGGCCTGCGATCATGCTTTGGTTCTCGAAATCTGTATATAGGATCGATCGCTGTGTAAGTAGCATGATCTCACTTCTCGGTGCTGAATTTCCATTTGTAGGATGCAAATTATCAGGGTCAGAAATGGAATGGACTATAACAGTATTTTCATTTGACCAATCTGCATGCATTTCACGCTCATCTTCGATCCTTGAAGAAATTCCGGAAATTGGAGTCAGTGCAGACTCTTTTTTATCCTTACAATGCGTCAAACATATAATCGCTAAAATGCCGGTCAGAATTTTTTTCAAATCGTTGTATTTTGGACTGAAATATCAGTAATTTTTAAGTTATACTTAAAATTTATTCTATGATTACAATATATTATATTGAATTCCAGAAATATACCTGTTAATAAATAATATGAACTCTTATTTGGAATTAATCTAAATAAGATGCACTTTTGCCACCGAATAATTAGAATCAATCTAAATAGTATGAAAAAATGTTTATTATTAGTAATATCTGCATGTGCACTAATTCAAATATCGCACGCCCAGACTTCAGTAACTGCTGAGGATTCAATGCTGAAAGACACAACAAGTCATGAAACTTCAATCGGCGGATACGGCAATGCTTTTTATCAGCGTGACAATAACCTGGAAACTTCGACAGTAAATCTTGAGCGATTTGTTTTATTCGTTGGACATAAATTTAACAGCAAATTTTCTTTTTTCAGTGAACTGGAAGTTGAAGATGCTAAAGTTGAAGGTGGAGAAGAAGGAGGAGAAGTTGCACTTGAACAATGTTATATACAGTATAATGTAAACCCAACTCATTTCTGGAAGTTTGGATTATTTATTCCTCAGATTGGAATTTTAAATCAGAATCATTTGCCGGAAACGTACAACGGAAATGAAAGAAACAGAATAGAAACATTAGTAATACCTTCAACATGGCGCGAACTTGGAGTTAGTTTCAACGGAAGTTTATCGAAACTTCCTGTTTCATATTCAATAGCGCTTGTAAACGGATTGAACTCCGCCGGCTTTGAACATGGAAATCTGATTCGCGGTGGAAGATTTGAGGGTAGGAATGCATCAGCTAACAATCTTGCACTTACAGGTGCTGTAGATTATTCATACAAAAAATTAAAATTCCAGATCAGCGGATATTATGGCGGATCAGTAGGACTTTCTCCACGTGAAGCAGACAGTCTGGAACTTGAATCCGGGATCTTTGGTTCTCCGGTTGGTATCGCTGAAGCCAATGTAAGATATAACAGTGGTAGATTTTCTTTCAAAATACTGGCGGCAACAGTTTCAATTCCCAAAGCAGCATCAATAAACCGTGCTTATGCAAGCAATACTCCTGCAATGGCTTTTGGTGGTTATGCTGAAGTTGCTTACTCAGTTTATAAATCTAAAAGTTCAGATAGCAAAGCAAATCTGATGGCTTTCGCACGCTATGAAAAACTGGATTTGAATTCAGACATTCCTACAAATGGAATTATCGATCCAACTTTAGATCAACAGCATATTGTTATTGGATTAACATATTTACCAATTAATAATGTGGTATTCAAAGCCGATGTCAGAATGCAAACTACAGGTGATCAGAATCCCGCACTCATTATTAATCCTAGTCCAACGGCTCCTGCTTACGAAACAAAAAATTCGTTTGTAAATCTTGGAATCGGATATAGCTTCTAATCATTATTCATTATTAACTACTAATTATTTCCATGAAACATACCTTCCTGACCCTGGCCATCATCAGTATTCTTTTTTCATCAGGTTGTAAAAAAGAAGAAGTTGTTACTGAACCCAATAACTCACAACTTGAACAAGACATATTAAATGATTTTGCAAGTGTTTTAGTGTATCCGAATTATTCTGAAATATACACCCGGTCAAATTCTATGAATGCTCTTGTTCAATCGTTCGTTACTAATCCTGATGAACCAACACTTGAACTTATTCGTCAGGCATGGAAATCGACAAGAAGTCAGTGGGAATTATCTGAAAGTTATTTATTCGGACCGGTTGATGATTTCAGTTATGATCCAATGATGGATACATGGCCAATCAACCATGTCGATCTTGATTCATTGTTATCAACAACAGATGCATTAACACCTGCATATATAGCAACTCTTCCGACTTCTTTAAAAGGATTTCATCCGATAGAGTATTTGATTTTTGGTTTGTCAGGCACACGAAGTGCAGGTGATTTTACTGCCCGGGAACTGGAATACCTGTCATCATTAAGTACAGATTTAAATTCTATTACTTTGAGTTTGAAAAATAGCTGGGATCCTGCTCAGCCGGGGAATTTCTCTGTTCAATTGAAAACTGCCGGAAATGGTAGTAATCGTTTTGCTTCAAGAAAGGATGCCTTTATTACCATTGTGAATGCAATGGCAGGAATTTGTGATGAGGTGGCGAATGGAAAAATGGAAGATCCTTTAGTAGCGCAAGACTCATTACTTGAAGAATCTCAATTTTCACATAATTCACTGGAAGATTTCACGAATAATATTCGTGGTGTCAGAAATAGTTATTTATGTACTTTTACAACTGATGGTAAGGGATTAAATGAGCTCGTTGCTTCAATGAACATTTCACTGGATAATTCTATCAGATCGAAAATTGAAGCTGCGATAAATTCGTTTTCTGCAATTGACCCGAATTATGGCAGAGCGATCTATTATCAGCAAGTTCAGATTATGAATACACAAAGTCTGATCAACGATCTGAAATCAACGCTTGAAACAGACCTGATCGATTTCATCCAAACAAACGTAAAAGATTAATTTAGATCAAGTGAAATGATGAAAAAGTTTTTTTTCGGTGCAGTGATATTTTCATTTATTTTTGGATTAAGCAGATGCCGGAAAGCTGAACTTTTTCCTGAAGATGATTTTGATGAAAGATTAAGTGGTGGTTCACAGACAACATTTGATTTCACTGCTCAGGCATTCAGTCATGCCTTTGCAGGTCTTTCAGGATACGATGAGGGAATACACGATCTTGGTGATGCACACTTCGAGCAATCGTTTGTAACTGCACCTGCAATGTTTTTTGGTGGGTTAGGACCTGCGTATAATAATACTTCTTGTGTCTCTTGTCACCATAACGACGGTAAAGGTGTACCGAATGCAGGTTTTGCTGAATCATCACTGTTGATGAGAATCAGCACTGATGGAACTGATGAACACGGTGGAAGCATTGCTGTTCCAGGATACGGGACACAAATTCAGGATAAGTCTGTTCTGGGGAAATTTAAGGAAGCTACAGTAAATATTAATTATTCTTATCAGACATTTACTTTTCCTGATGGAGAGGCATATGAACTACGCACTCCTGTTTATACATTGACTGATCTGCATATTCCTATTAGTGTTCCTTATACTTTATCGCCAAGACTTGCACCGCCTGTCTTTGGTCTGGGCTTGCTTGAGAACATTTCTGAAATGGATATAATTGCCAATGCTGATCTCTCAGATAGTAACAACGATGGAATCAGTGGCAAGCCTAACTATGTATGGGATCCTGTTCAAAGTAAGATGATGTTAGGTCGGTTCGGACATAAATCGAATACTGCTACTATCCTCACACAAGTTGCCGCAGCTTACAACAATGACATGGGAATTACGAGTAGTGTCTTTCAAAATGAAACTACACATGGTCAGTCGCAAACGGATCTTCTGGCTGATGATCCGGAAGTGCCGGATAGTATTTTGCATGCAGTAAAATTTTATGTTCAGACATTACAAGTACCTGCCAGAAGAAATGTAAATTCAGCAGAAGTTATTCGTGGAAAACAATTATTCGATCAGGCAAAGTGTGGCGTTTGTCATACACCAACTTTCAGAACATCTGTAAATGTTGCTTTTCCTGCTATGTCAAATCAGTTGATTCATCCTTACACTGATTTGTTGGTACACGATATGGGATCTGGTCTTGCAGATAACCGCTCTGACTATCGTGCTGATGGAAACGAATGGCGAACAGCCCCTCTTTGGGGAATTGGATTATATGAGACAGTAAATTACCCGGCATATTATCTGCATGACGGTCGCGCAAGAACATTGGTTGAAGCAGTAATGTGGCATGACGGTGAAGCGCGTTCTTCTGTTGATTTTGTAAAACAATTATCTACTTCAGACAGAAAAGCACTTTTTGCATTTTTGAAGTCTCTTTAGTGTAGGGGCTTATTGAAAAAAAATTAACACTAAGATCACTAAAATTTGTCACAAGAGCACAAGTGATGGTTTTTTCATAAGTGTTCTTGTGACAAATTTTAGTGGACTTAGTGTTTTATTTTTCAATCATACGAGTTTTTTCTTTTGATATTCATGTTATCTGCCTCTATAAATAACTTTATCATCGCAAAAGGTTTGATTTCTTGACATTTTAGGTCATTTTTGCACCTGTGTTTCGACACATTAAACCCTAAAAATGTCCCGAAAGTACATTCAGATTTTCCTTCACGTCCTTGCTTGCTTTGCTTTTTTAGCCTTTGCGGTTTTACTTGCACCCGGTCCTGAAATTAACTCCCAAACCATAACAAATCCTCATACATTAAGAGATATCATTTCATATTTTTTGATCTTTCTTTTTTTCTATCTGAATTTTTATTTTTTATTGCCAAAATATTATTTCAAGAAAAAACATTTCAGGTATATATTTTCTGTCCTCTTTTCATTCGCATTGGTAATAATCGTTCCACGTCTTATTTTCTTCAGTGAAAGGCATCACATTGAAAGACATCAACGGTTCCCGGGACCGCCGTCGGAAATGAGAGCGGAAGAAAAGTTTCATCATGATAAATTTCCGGTGAATAAAGATGGATCAGATCCAAGTCATGAAGTTAATGCTGACTCAGAACACAATCATCCAATGCCTCCTCCGGGAAGAAGAAGACATTCTGAATTTTATGGTTTTGATTTACATCATTTAGCTTTTGAAGCTACACAAAGTTTTATACTTTTTATTTTTGTGATCCTGTTCTCATTGGTCATCAAAACCAGAAATAAACTCCGAAGCGCGGAAAAAGAAAAATTAAATGCGGAATTATCATATTTAAAGGCTCAGATTAATCCGCATTTTCTGTTTAATACATTAAATAGTATTTATTCACTTGCAATTGAGAAGTCAGATTACACTCCAACCGCTGTTGTAAAGCTTTCCGGAATGATGCGGTATGTGCTAACGGAATCTTCAGCTCAATACGTTTCTCTTGAAAAGGAGATCAATTACATCAGAGATTTTGTAGATCTCCAGAAATTAAGAGCCGGAGATACTGCTGATGTTCAATTTGACGTTTCAGGAGATTTTATAGGAAACAGAATTGCACCCCTGATATTGATTGCATTTATTGAAAATGCATTTAAACATGGTGTAAACCCTGAAGAGAAATCAGTTATTGTAATTAGATTGGTTGTTACCGGTAAAAAATTACATTTGATTGTTAAAAATAATAAAGTAAATTTAAATTCTGATTTGAGTAATCAGGTTGGTCTGGAAAATACAATCAATCGTTTGGATCTTATCTATCCTTCCAAATACACACTTCATTTCAGAGATAAAGACAATGAGTACAGAGTTGAATTAATTCTTGAGCTGATATGATCAAAGCAATTGCAATTGACGATGAACCACCTGCATTAAAAGTGATTGAAAGTTTTTGTTCGCAGGCAGAAAATATCGAATTGGAGAAAACTTTTACCAGTCCTAATGAAGCCCTGAAGTACTTACGGAAATTTCCCGTTGACCTGATATTCCTGGATATTAATATGCCTTCCATAACAGGTATTGATTTTTATAAATCACTGGAGAGAGAAACGATGGTGATCTTTACAACTGCATATAGTGAATATGCAGTTGAAGGATTCAACCTGAATGCTGTCGATTATCTTTTAAAACCATTTACACAGGAACGTTTTCAACAAGCTATAAAAAAGGCGAATGATTTCTATTCTTATAGCCGTCAGGTTCCGGGAACTATAAACCAGTCACTTTATATTAGAGCAGATTATAGTCTGATAAAGATCAATTATGAGGATATTGTTTTAATTGAAAGTCTCGACGATTATCTGAAGATCTATCTTTCTAACGATAAGATCATAGTTGCCAGAATGACAATGAAGTCAATGGTAGAAAAACTTCCTGCAACAGAATTTATTCGTGTTCACAGATCTTTTATTATACCTCTCAGCAGGATTAACCATGTCAGAAATAAAATAATCTCTATCTCCGGAAAGGAAATTCCAATTGGTGGAAATTATGAAGAAGCCTTTTTTAACGTATTTAAGTCATAATATTAATTCAGCGGTGTAAGTTCTGCCTCGCTTTTTAGAGAACCTTAAGTTGCCTTTTGGATAGAAGTAATTATCGTTTGTGGTGATAATTTCAACTTTCTATGACAAAAAGGGACATTGTTAGAGGAAGGAGAGGTAAAGGTCGTATTGGAATGCGGCCTCGTGTGGTTCAAAAATTGAAACTTAAATGGGTGGTGATTTTTGCGTCTTGTTTTCTCTTTCTTTCCGGTCTAGTATTTTATCTATTGACATTTTTAAATGTCAAAACCATGTTTGCAAGCACTTTGTATACATGGAATGGGTCTGTCAATTCTTTATGGACTGAACCGTTAAATTGGACACCAAATGGTATTCCGGATTCTACAGATATGATTTCTATTTCCGGAAGTGTAAATCCATTGTTGATGGATGGCGACAGGAAAATTGCAAGCCTCACATGTAATAATTCATCTAACATTGATCTGAGTGGATTTGTCTTAAGTCTATCAGGTAATTTTATTTCTAACGCCGGTTCACTCATTGAATTAAATGGAGGTGTAATTATTATTTCAGGTAATGCTAATTTTAATGGTGGAATAGTTTCCGATTCTGATTCATCAGGATTTGTTATGACAACAGGTTCAAGCTGTGTTTTTGGTAATTCAAGCGGCGGTCCAACCATGAATGCTATGGTAAATGTGAATGCAGGAAATGTTACTCTGCGTTCTACAACATTTAACAGAGGTGTTATTATTTCCAAACGTGGTTCGGGAAATGACAATTCGTTTGGTGGAAATACATATAACGGTATAACTGAAATTATAAATAATGGAACAGGCAATTTAGTTTTATCAAATAATGTCCGTGATGTTTTTAATCAGATTGTAACATTCAGTAATAACGGTAGTGCAGGAATTTATCCCGGGTACAATGATGCAACCGGTACTTTATTCAATGATAGCGTTTATGTAAATTGTTCTGCAGGTGCGGGAATTTATTTTAGCGCCGGTTCAGGGAATTCGATTTTAGCAGAGAGTAAGCGAATAAATATCGGTTTGAACAGATTTTCTGCAGGGACACTTTCACTCAGACATTTTACTACATCGACTTCAATAGATCAAAATCTTTTATTAACCGGAACTGCAATTGCTTCATTTGGACCGGCAACTACATTCGGAAATGAATTAAAAGTTGAAGCTCCGGGAATTTTACTGAATGGTGCAGTGTTTAGCTCAAAAGCATCTCTTACAAAAACAGGGACAGGTAATAATTCCGGCGCAGGTGGAAATATTTTTAATGATTCAACACAAATTATTAATTCAGGTACGGGATTTCTTTTATCCGGGAATACACTGCCTGATAATTTTAATGCTGCGCTTTCTATTTCTAACCCAGGGACCGGTGATATATACCTTGCACACAATTCAGCAGGTAATATATTTAATAATGTTGTTACGATCAGTAATTCAGGAAGCGGTTCAACTAACAGAGTATTTATTTGTGAAGGTAGCGCTGCTGCAACTGCCACCTTTAACAATGATCTGAATCTATTCAATACAAGTTCGGGAAACGGTGCAATAATTCGATTCAATTTACGTGGACGGTCTTTATTCAAAGGTGATCTTTATATTAATAGTTCTGTTGGTGCCTTGTCAAGCGGAGTATCATTTGGCGGTTCCGGATATGCGGGTTCAGCTGAACTGGATTCTTTACATACAATTCATTTTGGACCGGATGGTTTTTCTGGCGGTACGTTATCGCTTGTAAATTTTTATAAGCCGGGGACCGATAGTTTACAACTTGAAACTAGCGGCAGTTCAGGAATTACCTTAGGTCCAGGAACAACAATTGGTGGTTCATTCAAATCGACTTCTTCTGCAATTACCTTAAATGGATGTAATTTTTATGGTCTTACTAATATTATAAAGACAGGAAGTTCAAATGATCTTGGATCAGGAAGAAATATTTTTTACCGGAACACAGAAATCATTAACAATGGTGCCGGAAGTTTTACAATGGCAAACACAAACCCCGATACTTTTTACAGCGATGTAAGTTTCATTAATTCAGGAACAGGTACTTTACAATTAGCACAAAATGCTGCGGGAAATTTATTCAATGGAAAGGTGACACTGGATAATAATGGTTCAGGAGCAAATAACAGGATGTTCATCTGTGAAGGCAATGCTAACGCTTCTGCAATATTCAATGATACCGTTTTTGTAAATAATATTTCAACGGCATCATCTGCATATATCAGATTTAATCTTAGAGGTACAACACTCTTTAATGAGGAAGTCATTCTTTCAAGTACAGGCGGAACCGGTGGTGGAAGTAATGGAGTTTATTTTGGATGGCCCGGTTATACAGGTTCTTCAACTCTTGCAGCAGGCAAACATTTGTCTTTGGGAAATTCAGGTTATACAAGAGGAGTTTTAAGTTTAATTCGTTTTAATAAACTCGGTGTGGAGAGTGACAGTCTTCTGATGGGGAGTGGTTCTGCTTTAGTGTTAGGTCCGAACCTGATCTGGAATGGTGATTTGTCAGTCACTACTGGTGGTGTAAATCTGAATGGAGGAATATTTTCAGGTGATGTTTACATTATTAAAACGGGAACGCTTTCTGAAACGGGTACAGGAGGAAATACATTTGGTGGTCAGTTTTCTCTTATCAATAGAGGTACAGGAAATCTTGTACTTGGAAATACTTCACCGGATATTTTTTCGGGTGATGCAATTTTTACTAATGCCGGAACTTCATACATGCAAATTGCCAATGGTTCGGCAGGAAATATTTTCAATGGAACAGTTACATTGAATAATTCGGGAAGTGGTTCAGATAATAGAATACTCCTTGCAGAAGGCAGTGCCCTGGCAAGTATTGTATTTAATAATGATGTTTTTGTAAACAATGTTTCAACTGCAACAGTGGGAATAATCCGTTTCAACTTACGCGGGACGTCTGCATTTAAAGGAAATATTGAGTTGAATAACACTGCAGGTGCTGGAACCGGTAGTTGCGGGATCTTTTTCGGACTTGCAGGATATACCGGATCAGCAAATCAGGATGCGGGTAAAAATATCAGAATCGGAAGTTCAGGTTTTGCAAGTGGTAGTTTACATCTCGTTCGATTTACACAAAATGGAAATGAACCGGATTCACTTGTGTTAAGTCCTAACAGCGTACTTACGCTTGGACCGCTCAGCAGGCTAGGAGGCAATGTTTATTCGACTTCAGGATCTCTGAATTTGAATGGATGTACTTTCGATGGGACTGCTGATCTAAAAAAAACAGGAACTACCAATGATAATGGAACAGGAGGAAATACTTTTTCCGGAAATTCTGTCATTACAAATTCCGGAACAGGTTATTTATTACTTGGCAATTCTCTGCCTGATATATTTTCATCTGATCTCAATCTGAATAATAATGGAACAAGTTATATTTACATTGGACATAATTCAGCAGGCAATCAATTTAATGGTTCTACAGTGTTCAATAATTCAGGCACAGGTACTGATACCAGAATAATGATAGGTGAAGGTAATGCTGCTGCAACAAATACTTTTTCCGGCGACGTTGTTGTGAATAATGTGTCTACGTCAACGGATGGTTTTGTGCGGTTTAACCTGAGAGGAACAACTACGTTTTCAGGTAATGTTTTTGTAAATTCTACCCTTGGAACCGGATTGAATAACGGAGTTGCTTTTGGATGGCCCGGCTATAGTGGTACTGCTTCGATTGCGTCTGATAAAACAATAACGATAGGCTCGACTGGATTTTCAAAGGGAACTTTGTTGTTTCAGAATTTCACGCAACATGGTTCAATTCCGCACTCATTTAATCTTTCAGGAACGGGTATAATCACATTTGGAAGTAATTCAACATTTAATGGTAAGGTGAATGCAGTATCTCCTGACATTTATTTAAACGGTACTACTTTTAATGACACTGTAAATTTTGAGAAGACCGGAAATAACAATATCAGTTGTAATGGTGGAAATGTATTTGGAGGAAATTCGTCTTTAGTAAATTCCGGTAGCGGAAATTGGGTCTTTTCAAATATTACGAAGGATATATATAACGGCGATCTGACTCTGAAAAATATTTCAACCGGATCAATTTATTCCGCACATAATGATGCAAGCGGAACCCGTTACAATGGAAACTTAACAATAGAAAATTTATCATCCGGTACAATCAGGTTTGGACAAGGTACCGGGACATCTATTCTTGCTGATGGGAAAGTGATTTCCATTGGTGCATCGGGTTTTACCAATGGAATTTTGTATTTGAGAAATTTTTCGCAAGTTGGAAATCAGGCTCAGAATCTTATTATTCCTTCCGGTAGTACAACCATTTATCTTCAAACAGGATCGGTATTTAACGGCACATTGAATGTGAATTCACCGCAGCTATATTTAAATGGATCTGTGTTTAATGACACAGCTTCATTTACAAAAAACGGATCCGTCAATAATTATTGTATTGGTGGCAATACTTTTCAGGGAATTACATCTATCAGGACAACTGGTACAGGTAATTTTTATCTGGCAAACACATCACCCGATAATTTTAATTCTAATGTCAATTTCAATCAGGATAGTAGCGGAATTCTTTTCCCGGCATATAATGGAATGAACAATTTCAGAGGCGATATCTCAACTGTCGGTTCTGATACTCTCATTACCTTTGCTGCTGGTTCGGGAACTGTAAATTTCGCAGGGTTTAATTCTCAGAATATTTATGGAGATTCAATTCGTGCACCACGCATTCGCAGAATGAGTATGAACAATTCTTCAACCGGGTTAACATTGAATGTCCGGATTAATATTTATGGCTCATTAGCGCTGGTAAATGGAGTTGTTCATACTTCAAATTCCGCATTATTAATTCTGGAGAATGGAATCTCTTCAATCAGTTCTGTTTCTGATCAGAGTTTTGTTAATGGTCCGGTACGAAAAATCGGTAATCAGGCTTTTACTTTTCCTGTTGGAAAAAATAATCGATACAGGCCTATAGGAATCAGTGCACCCGGATCGGCTTCTGATCAGTATACAGCAGAATATTTCTATTCTGATCCTCATACTCTTTATAACACTAACAATAAAGATTTATCTCTGACAAATGTTTCCAGATGTGAATACTGGTCCTTGATTAAATCCGGTGGTGCAGCAAATCCATTTGTGGCTGGTAGCTGGAATACAAATAGCTGTGGAGTCAGCTCCGTTGCTGATCTAAGGGTTGTACGATGGGATGCTGTGATGTCGAAGTGGCGTGATATGGGAAGTTCTTCTACTTCAGGAACTGTAACTGTCGGCTCTGTTTTGGCCTCCTTAAATTCGTCGGTCTATGGGATTTATTCTATTGGATCAACAACCACTTCGAATGTTCTTCCTATTGAACTCACAGATTTTGATGCTCAATTGCAAAATGATATTGTTCATGTTCACTGGGAAACAATGAGTGAGGTAAACAACGATTACTTTACTATTGAAAGAAGTTCGGATGGAACTTCGTTTTCAAAAATTGGAATTGTTCAGGGAAGTGGTAATACAACTGTGAAACAATCCTATTCATTTGATGATATTAGTCCTTTATCAGATGTATCTTACTATCGTTTAATTCAAACTGACTATGATGGGAAGTATGAAATTTTTGATCCTGTAACTGTTAAAAATTCAAAGTCGGGTAGTGGATTCAGGGTAATGGCAATTGTTCCGAATCCATTCATAGATAATTTGAAAGTTCAGTTCAATGTCGATACCGATATCAATCTGAGTTTTGAATTGTACAGTTTGTCGGGAAATCTTATAACTAACCGGGAAATTCCGGCTTCTTCAGGAAATTCAGAAGTCGAATTTGATCAGGTCGCAGATCTTCCTCAAGGGATCTATATTTTAAAAATTTCAGGCAATGGTAAGATTTTACACTCTGAAAGGGTAATAAAGAACTAAATCTGCATGAATAGTGTAGATATAAATACTCAATATGGGTAATTGATTTTACAAATCTATTTGATTTATATCGCTTTTTTAAGAGGTACTTATTTTGAATACTCTACCGTGTAGATAATTAATTCTAACTCTTATTTAAAAAAATCAAATGTTATGCTAAAGTGGACAGCCATATTTTTTATGATCGCAGTAATCGCAGCAATTTTTGGATTTACAGGAATAGCTGAAGGAGCTGCCTCTGTAGCAAAAGTTCTTTTCTTTATATTTCTGGTTCTTGTTGTAATCACCGCAATTTTAGGGGTTACAATTTTCAAGAAATAGTATGGAAGCCAATGTAACTAAGTTGCCTACCTACGCGAAGCTGTCGTTAATTCTTTTAGGAATTATTATTTTCTTTTATATCCTGGTCATTGGACAAGATATAATAGTTCCAATTGTGTTTTCTTTTATCATTGCAATATTATTAAATCCTGTTGTAAATTATTTTTGCAAAAAAAAAATCAACAGGGTTTTGGCTATTGTCATAACCTTGTTACTGGCGATGGGCCTGGTGGCCGGCTTATTCTATTTTTTAGTTGCACAAATCTCAATGTTTACTGAAAGTTTTCCTGTTTTCAAGGAAAAGTTTTCGGCAATGTTTGATGAAACATTAAAATGGGTTTCGCAAACTTTTAATGTCAGCGAGAAAAAGATAGACGCCTGGATTGAAAAGACCAAAGGCGAAGGAATGAAGATGAGTACAAATGTCATCGGACAGACTCTCGGTACAGTAAGTGGCGTACTTGTGATCGTCTTCTTATTACCTGTTTATATTTTCATGATCTTGTTTTATAAATCACTACTACTTGAATTCATTTCCAGATTATTCAAAGGTAGCCAGCATAAAGTTGCTGAAGATGTTTTGTTCGAATCAAAAGGATTAATACAAAGTTATCTTGTCGGATTATTATTTGAAGCACTAATCGTAGCAGTCTTAAACTCTGTTAGTTTGTTGATCATTGGAATTCAGTATGCGATATTAATTGGAATTATCGGTGCACTTTTAAATTTCATTCCTTATATCGGCGGACTTGTTGCTATTGCATTGCCAATGTTGGTGGCAATTGCTACTGATACTCCGATCGATGCTTTGTGGGTATTTATGGCTTACATTGTCGTACAATTTGTAGATAATAATTTTATAGTTCCTGCTATAGTTGCAAGTAAAGTAAAAGTGAATGCTTTCGTATCGATTATAGTTGTATTGATAGGAGGTGCCTTATGGGGAATTTCAGGAATGTTCTTGTCGATTCCTCTCGTTGCAATCCTGAAGGTAATTTTTGATCGGATCGAAAGTCTGAAACCGTTTGGATATCTTCTGGGTGATGATATGCATGATTCCAGTCGGACCATCTTTCATTTCGGAAAGAAGAAGAAATAATTATCTTTGCTTTCATCTAACCCGGCTAGGATGAAGCAAAAAATTATTTTTGTTCTTATAGTATTATTCAGTTGTTCTTTTTCACTTTTTCAGCCTTCAGAGGAGGATGAAAAAAATGCAATAATTAATGAGGTCGTTCATGGTATTTATGAAGTTCATTTGAATGAACTAACTATAAAATTGAACGACCTTAAAACCGGATTAAATGCAGGTAAATTTGATGAGATATCTTTGAATAAATTAAAATCACTATTCAAAGAAGCCCGCATTCTTTACAAGAAAAATGAAGCATTTTCAGCGTACTTTTTTCCTGCCAGTGATCTTAATATGAATGGGCCGGTTATTTCGGAAGTTGAATATGAAGAGGAACGAAGAAGAAAGCTATTAATAGTAGAACCAACCGGATTTCAGGTCATTGAATCTTTGCTTTATTCTGACGATGTAAGTAAAAACCATCAGGAAATTGTTGTTCAATTAAATAACATGATCAGTGTTTATAGCTCTGTGAGTAAAGCACTGTGTTCTGTCAAAATGAATGAACGGCAATTCATAGAAGCTATTCAATCAGAAATAAACCGGCATTTTACTTTAGGCATTTCTCAATTTGATACTCCATTATCAGGAAATTCAATAATGGAGATCAAAAGTTCTCTTATTGTTGTTCAATCGATGATTCGTTTGATCTATAGTAATGAAATGGAGTCGGAAATACTTGAAGTGCGAAATCAGCTGGATAAAACAATTGCATATCTTGAAAAAGTTCCGGACATCAGTAAACTTGAACAACTTGAATGTTTGCGTGAATGTTATGTTCCATTAAGTTCGGCCGTTGCAGCATATTTAGGATTGATGGTCAGGCCGGTTTTTTCTCAGACAACTGCATTGCGCATAGATCAGAAATCGATATTTGACAAAGAAGGCTTCAATGCTTTCTTTTATAATCCGAGAGGATTTGATAAAAAATATTCACCGCTGGTTGCTGAGCTGGGAAAAATTTTATTCTTCGATCCTGTTCTTTCTTCAAACAATAAACGGGCATGTGCATCTTGCCACAGACCTGAACTTGCCTTTACTGATGGCGTGAAGACAAGTAGCGGATTTCATGCAGGGATGTCGCTCTCCAGAAATGCACCCACAATTTTAAATGTTGCTCTGCAAAGGAATTATTTTTATGATAGCCGGTCGACTGATCTTGAGGATCAGATCAACCATGTATTGCTCAATAAGAATGAGATGATGAGTAGTTTCGAGGAAGTAGTATTAAAACTTAATTCATCGCCGGAATATGTCAGGCTATTCAGAAATAGTTTTAAAGGAACTGATGACACAGTTATTTCTCATATTTCTATATCCAATGCCATAGCAGAATATGAGCGCAAATTAATTTCTTTAAACAGCAGGTTTGACAAAAACGTAAGAGGAGAAATAAATGATTTCACTGCTGAAGAAAATCTGGGCTTCAATGTTTTTATGCATAAAGGAAATTGTGGTGCTTGTCATTACTTGCCTATGTTCAGCGGACTTGTTCCACCTGATTATACAAAAAGCGAGTTTGAAAATATTGGGACTACCTTAAACGGTGATCTTAAAAATCCTGTACTTGATCCTGATAAAGGCAGAGGAGCTAATTTTAATGTTGAAATGTTTATGGGTTCCATTAAAACTCCGACCCTTCGGAATATTGAACTCACCGGACCCTACATGCACAATGGAGGTTTTAATACTCTGGAAGAAGTTGTAGAATTTTATAATGAAGGAGGGGGAGCAGGATTAGGATTGAATGTGCCAAATCAAACTTTAGGTAGTGATAAATTAAATTTGACTGATGTTGAGAAAAAAGCACTGATATCATTTATGAAAACACTTACCGATACAATTGGAACCACAACTTTGCCTGATAAATTACCTTCTTTCCCTGATCAAAGTGGATTAAATCGGAGGAAGATAGGTGGAGAGTATTGATAAATATTTTTATTTGATTTTTATTTCGTTTCGCTTTTAATCTTTCTTAATATTAAAATGAGTTAATGTTGGTTAAACATAGTTAAATAATTGATATATCAACTATTTCGTGGTCATCTCTTTTTATATTTGTTTCAAAGAGAAGAAGCATGGAAAATCTTGATCTGATATTCTTTTATCATTTAGATAAAGCAATTAAAACCTACAGACAATTTGCCCAGGAAAAGCTGAAGGAAAACGGCTTTGATATAACTATTGATCAATGGCTGGTACTGAAAGCTGTAAGTGAAAATCAGGATATCAACCATAATGATCTTGCGGATGCAGTATTCAAAGATAAAGCTTCTGTTACAAGAATAATTGAACTTTTAGTAAAAGGCCGGTATTTGAAAAGTGAAGTTCACCCTGACAGTGGAAGAAAACGCAAGTTAACAGTCACTAAAAAGGCGAATTCTTTACTTGTAGCAATCAGACCATTGGTATTACAGAACAGGAGAACCGCGCTTAAAAATATTTCTAATGAAGAAATTATCATTGCTGAAAAGGTACTCAAAAGAATTGCTTTGAATTGCAAAAAGAGATAGTCATATAATCATTTAATCAAGGTAAAATGAAAACCAGTTTCCTAATTTGCATCTTTTGCTTTCTGCAATTGATAGTTTCTGCTCAGAATAGCCAGATCTCCGGGAGAGTGTTAGACGAAAATAATTCACCGGTTCCATATGTTTCTGTTCTACTAAAGAATCTGACGGATTCAATCTTATTGAAAGGTGAATTAACAAATGAATCAGGTGAATTTGTTTTTCAAAATCTGACTGCGGGATCTTTTTTTATTGTTATAAAAAGCCCCGGATATTTGCCCTTTGAAAGTGAATCTATTGTGTTGTCAGGAGTAAATAAGAATGACGCAGGAAATATTATTCTGAAAAATTCTGTAAAAGATTTAAAAGCTGTAACTATAGATGCAGAGCGACCATTCATTGAGCGGGAAGCGGATAAGCTTGTTGTAAATGTTGAAAACAGTATCATTAATACAGGCTCAAGTGTGCTGGAAGTTTTTGAAAAATTACCTGGTGTATTAGTTGATCAGGATGGGAATATCAGAATCAGAGGTAAGCAAGGTGTAATTGTAGTTATTGATGGAAAACCTTCTGCTTTATCAGGGCAAGACCTTTTGAATATGTTGAGAGGCATGTCATCGTCAAATGTTCAGAAGATAGAAATCATAACCAATCCATCAGCAAAGTGGGATGCATCGGGCAGTTCGGGTGTGCTGAATATTATTATGAAGAAGAATAAACTTAATGGTTACAATGGAAGTCTTTCTTTCAATTATGGCCAAGGCAGATACCCTAAAATAACACCTTCGCTTTCCCTGAATTATAAAAAAGATAAACTGAATCTGTTTTTTAATTATAGTTATTCTGACAGAAAAGGATTCAATAATCTGTTGATTAACCGAAAATTTTATACTGACGGAATGCTTAATGAAACCTTTTTGACAAATAACTATATCCTGATGAAGTTTTCAACTCATAATCCGAGGATCGGACTAGATTATTCCATTTCGAAAAAGACAACGGTTTCATTTCTTGTTAGTGGACTCAATAATATTTTTAAATCGGAAACAGACAATCATACCAATATTTTTGATTCTGCCAATACTATCGTTAGTAATCTTCAATTCTCACAGCAATCTGAATTTGAAAGTAAGAACTATGAAATTAATAGTCAGATAAATCATAACATAGATACACTTGGCCAGAATTTAATTATTAATCTGGATTTTGGATCTTACAATAATAATTCTATTCAGAACTTCTCAACTTTAAGAACAGATTTTACAAGTAATACGAGTGAAATAATCAGATTATACAGTGATCAGAAAGGAGAACTGGAATTGTATTCTGCAAAAGTCGATTATTCGAAACCTTTGAAAAATGATTTTAATCTGGAAGCCGGGATAAAAAGCAGTCTTGTTAAATCTGACAAGGATATGAAATTCTTTAATCAGGGAAATAATTCTGAATTATTTGATTCATCGAGGAGTAGTCATTTTATTTATGATGAAAATATTAATGCTGCTTATTTAAGTATTAAACGAAAATTCAAATCATTGATCGTGCAAGTTGGTTTAAGAGCAGAACAAACTCTGGCAACAGGAATTCAAAAATTGAACAATGTTTCTTTTGACAGAGATTACTTTCAGATTTTCCCAACTGTATATCTAGATTATACAACAGGTAAGCATAACATTAATATGAATTTAGGCAGAAGAATTAACCGACCGGCATATGAACAAATGAATCCTTTCAAACGACTTATAGATTTCACTACCTATTCTGAAGGGAATCCTTACTTATCACCTGAACTGACGTATGTAAGTGAATTGTCTTACTCATATGATAATACTTATTTTGTAGTTTTTAATTACAACCGTACAACGGATAATATTACTGATGTCCTCATACAGGATGCAGCCAGCAGAACAACAATACAATCTGTTGTTAACTTATATGAGGTCAATTATTTTGGAATTGATTTGACATATTCAAAACGAATTTCAAAATTATGGAAAACAAATATTAATTTCCAGGGCTTTGATTTTAATTTTGCGGGAACAGTGAATAATTTTACGATTGACCAGGGTGAACCAACCTTCGCTTTTAATTGTGATAATTCTCTGACCATTACACAAAATACTTCTGCTGAATTAGGAATCAGGTTCAATTATAAAAATTTGTATGGTGTTACATTGATGCGTAATAGCTGGAATTTATCTGCCGGTGTTAAGCAATTTGTATTTCAAAAGCGTGGTTCAATAACACTGAATGTAACTGATGCTTTCTGGAAATCATATCCAAGCGGTCTGACTCAATTTGGTGATGTAACGGAAGACTGGACTTCTATCAGGGATACGCGTGTAGTCAATCTCGGAATTACATACAACTTCGGTAAAGGAAAAACCGGCAGAATGCGAAGAAATACCGGAGCAGATGAAGAGAAACAGAGAATTTAAAACATAGTGATCTCATATGTTTGAAAAATAAAACACTAAGTTCACTAAAATTTGTTGCAATCCTGATTGCTATGGAAACTTATGTGAGCATACTTAACCTTTTGACCTTAGTGTTTTATTTTTATAATCCTTATTTTGTAAGATTTAGAACTAAATTGTGAATACTGTTTAATCTTGTATATTGTAAGGAATACTTCATATCCGCATATTCTAACAAACCTTTTTACAGAATTATTCAATTTTATCAAGAATTTCAAGAGACTTTTAATTCGAGTATTGTATTATTTCCTTTGTTTTTGTTAATCTTATCAAAGCATTTTCAGGTTGAAATGAGTACACATATTATTATTTCATCATTAGTACCACCTGATTATGACACACACACAATCTTTCCGTATCGGGAATGCTTTTACTTTTGTTCAGCATTCAGTAAGACAATTGATCTTACTTACTCTTTGCCTTTTTATTTATAGCGAATCCAACGCCGTTGTTACTATTACCAAGGCAACCGGTGGAACTTTGATATCGGCAGACAGGGCAGAGAACTCAATTACACCAATGTATACTTCCTTGGGTAATGTTGTTATCACCGAAGGTGCAATAACAGATTTCTCATTAGGTACGAATGTCACAATTACTTTAATTGCTCCCAGTGGTTGGAAATTTAATCCGGCCGGAATGGTTTCAGTTAATCCTTCTCCGGGAGGTGACATAAGCGCGGCAAGTATAACATCAGTTACTTCAACACTGATCACCATTCAGACAACTATTGCAGGAGTAAGCAACTCAGACGGATTAGTTATATCAGGGATTCAGGTTCGTGCAAATGAGGGCGGAAATATTCCATGTTCAGCTAATATAGTAAGAGGAGGTTCAGCAATAATTTCAGGTTGTGGAGCAGGAGCGGTGTTGGGAAATTTATCTTCCACTGCAGGATCAATTGAGAAGCTCGTAATCACTTTACCGGGACAATCATTTTCTGATGCCGGTTTATTTGTAACAAGTGGAAATTCAGGAACTCCTACAAATCAAACTGCAGGTATTGCATTTTCTACAATGAAGATACGGGCATGTGATCAGTTCTTCAATGTTGTAACAAATTATTTCGGTGTCAAAAATCTAACGTTTAGCGGCCCTTCAAATGGTGTTACAGCACCAACTTATACAACAAGTGTCAGTTTTGCAAGTGGTGTTTCTTCAACTGTTCTTGCAACTACATTAAAGAGAGCAGAAACGACAACCATATCTGTTTCTGATGGAATCTATTCCGGTCCGGCATCATCTCCATTGACTGTTGGTTCAGGTATTCATACTAAATTTGTAGTTGAAGCTGCAACAGGTGGAAATATAGGGACTCAGACTACAGGCAATAATTTTAATATCAGGATAACAGCAACTGATGCTAATAACAATCCATGTAATTCAGGATTGAATGCATTTACAGGAACAGCTGATATTTCTTCGACAGGAACTCTGACTTCAGGAAGTGGAACAACTCCGGCATTTACTGCAGGTGTTCTTTCATCAAGAACAATGTCGATTTCTAATGGCGGTACATTTACTATATCTGCTACTAAAACCGGCAGCACTGAAACCGGTAGCAGTAATTCATTTCAGGTAAATTATCCGGGAGCTTCTTTAACAGGACTCATTCCTGCTTGCGTAACCCCCGGAGATCCGCAATTTACTCTTACTGTTTTAGGAACAAATTTTACACCTACTTCAGTCGTCAGATTCAACGGTGTAAACAGGACTACAATATTTAGTTCTTCCAGTGTGCTTAGCGCTACAATCACAGCTTCAGATATTGCGACTGCCGGTGTCTATGAAATTTCTGTCTTCATTCCCGGAACAGGTTCTTCAGCTCCAATAATCTTAGATATCAACAGTACGAGTTCTCAAAACATTTCAATTTGTCAGGGCGAATCATATCAATTGCCGGATGGCTCATTTGAAAATACTGATGGAACTTATAGTTCAACAATTCCATCCACATCAGGATGTGATAGTACGATCATAACTAATCTGACAGTTGTGCCAAATTTAACCAGAAGCGAAACTGTTTATTTTTGTCAGGGTACAACTTATGTTCTTCCTGATGGTTCAACGCAAAGTTCACAGGGAATTTATTTCTCAACGATAGATAATGCAACAGGTTGTGATAGTCTTATAACAACAACCTTGCTTTTCTATCCTGTTCCTGTTATTTCAGTAACACCTGTTCAGATCGATTGCTATGGTGGAAGAGGAAGTGTAACACTTGATGCAAATTCCGGAACAGCACCTTATACATACGGTCCTCAACAGACTTCAAATCTGATTGCAGGCACTTATACTTTTTCAGTGACAGACGCGAATAGCTGTACAGATAGTTCAGCAATAACAATAGATCCTCAACCAGCTCAATTATTATTGACTGCTACTCCTACACAAATTGCATGTAATGGTGGAACAGGCAGTGTCGATTTAGTTCCTTCCGGAGGGACACCCGGATATACTTTGAATAGTACACCGGTCACATTGCTTACTGCAGGAACATATAATTATCAGGTAACTGATGACAACGGTTGTAATGCATATGCTTCAGCTGTTATCAATACAGCTCCTTCTGTATTAAACGCTGCAACAACAGTATTGAATACACCATGTGGTGCATCAAGTGGCGTTGCAACTGTTACGGCATCCGGTGGAAGCACACCTTACACTTATGAGTGGAATACAATTCCTGTGAGAACGACTGCTTCAATAAACGGACTTCCTACAGGCATCTATACTGTAAATGTTACTGATAGCCGTGGCTGTTCAGTTTTCAGAACCGCAATTGTAGGAAACTCAAATCCGATTCAGGTTAATATTACCGGCTCAACAGGAATTTGTCCGGGTGGATCTGTTACATTATGTGCAACTGCAGGCTTTGCTACTTACCAATGGAGTACAGGAGAAAATACTCAATGTATAACAACTACTGATGCAGATTCAATTTATGTTACAGTAACTGATACCAATGGTTGTTCAGGTATAAAAAGTGTTGTCACACGAAATAGTGTACCTCCGGTTTGTTCAATCACAGGTGGAGCATTGTGCCTGAATTCAGTACTTGTCTTAAGAGCACCTCTTGGTTATTCTTCATATTTGTGGAGCAATGGAATCAGAACGTCAACTGCAGGAGTAAGAAGTGCAGGAACTTATACTGTTACTATAAAAAATACTGATGGCTGTGCCAGCACTTGTTCATATACCGTAAATAGTCCAATGCGTGTAACATCTACAAAGACCGATGCAAAATGTTCCAATGAATTCAAAGGTTCAGCGAATGTTTCTGCGAGTGCAGGTATTCTTCCTTATACGTATTTATGGAATAATGGAAATACGACAGCTTCTGCAACAGGTTTGCCGGGTGGTAATTATTCTGTCAGAGTTACTGATGCCGGTGGTTGTGGACTAACTTCTGCTATCACGATTAATTCGAATAAAACGACGAATGATTATTCTTATAGCACAAAAAATTTCAATAGCACTCCGATTTCACAAAATTCATACATCTGGTTTAGCGCTGTGGCGAACATTACGCATACAGGAAATTATCCGGTGACGATTACATTCATTAACCAAAACATAAATACTGTCGGATTAAATCTGGTTCCTGCGAATGCAAAATTGATCATAACGAATGCTGTTTCGCAAGCATCAACCGTTTTTACAGGTGGAGAATGGGTGACAACAGCGCCACCTGATTTATCGGGGAATTATTTTGTCAGCGGATTTGCATATCAGACTCCAACAGCTATAGCACCAAGTCTTAGTTCTGTTAAGTGGCGTGGTATCTGGACTTCATCTTCAAGTTGTGTTACAAGTGTACGATGGAAATGGTCTGCAGCAACTTATTCAAATTTCACTACTTTGAATTCATCGATTAACGTCCAACCGGTAGATGATGCGTCTGCATCGCCTTATGGAAGCAGTGATCTTGCCGGTACTCCTGAAAATTATAAACCGTTTTGTATTCCGGGAGCTTTAAGCATCGGCGCACCAGATTTTGTTGGAACATACACTTCTATTGTGACTCGAATTCCGTGTTCAACTCCTGACATATGTAGTCCGTTAAGATTAGCAGGTTTTGATGAACTCGAAAATGGTTCAACTTTATTGGTAAATGCATATCCGAACCCATTTAATTCCAAAACAAATATAGATTTCGGTCGTGTAGATCTTTCCGGAAGAGTTTATATTGAAATTTATTCGCTCTTTGGAGAAAAGATTCAAACTATCTTTGATGATTATATCGATGCGGGAATAAAGTATACTGCTGAATTTGATGCAAGTGATTTTGCAGGCGGGATATATTTTTATAAGGTGATTTGTGAGGGGGAAGAGGTGAGAGGGAAACTGTATCTGCAGAAGTAAAAAAAAATAAACACTGAGAACACAAGATCACAATAAGAACACGGAAAAATTCCGTGATCTTTTTGTGATCTTGTGATCTTGTGATCTTGTGTTAAAAAATTATTTCCCTCCAAAGATCCCCCCAACCAACAGACTCAGATAAGCAATAATATTTGCAATCTGCCTGTATTGAAAAAGCTCAAACCACTTTGACCGATACTCAGTCCAGTTCGCGGGTTTATTTTGTGGCGACCAACTATTGATGATGTCGTTGATTGGCAAATTGCCTTTTACTGTTATCAGAATATCAATGATCAATCCGACCAATGCAATGGCCGACGTAATAAAAATCAGACTTCCCGGATTTTTAGCAGTTGAAATTACCAGGGCTAGATTGCAAAGCAATGCGATGTAAATTGCGTATTTGAAATTTGCTCTCATACTGGTATCGATCAGTTTCCTGAATTCAGTATAAGAATTGAAGTCTAAATTGGATTGTACGTTCTTCAATGCAAGAATATACATCAGTGACTGGCTTACAATAAAGCTGAAAGCGATAATTGTTGTGAATGAGAGGATCTTGGTTAGCATTTTGTTTATCTTTTTGAAAATGCAATGATAGAAATTTTCTTTTTTTTGAGGAAGGACAAATGTCTATAAATTAGTTTAACACTAAGATCACTAAAATTTATCACAAGAGCACAAGTGAAACTAAGCTTCATCATGTGTTCTTGTGATAAATCTTAGTGATCTTAGTGTTTAAATTATTTTCTTCTAAAAATTTTCTCTGATCCAATATGAAAAATATACGAAACCCTGATTTTCTGATACCCATAATCCTGCAACCCATTCTCATAAGCAATTGCAAAGTCATTCGTTTTATTTAGAATTCTGAATTCACTTCTGTCAACTAAAGGTTTGTCACCATTATTCAGATAACCCGAATATCCTCCAATTACATTTGTCCACGAAAATTTGTTTGTGTTCAGAGTGATACCGCCGCCAAAGAGTAAACAATCATTCTGCAAATTCTGTATATCATAGGTCTGATAAGTATAGAGCCCGGCATCAGCAAAAAATCTTATTTCTTTGATAAACTTATTATCGTTGTAAATACTTTTTCCAAAACTCAAATCAATAAAATATCCGGGTGCATCTGTATAGCGTGCATCTCTTAAGTGAGTTCCTGATGCAGTTCTTAGACTTACTCTTAGAAGCAGATCCGGCAGACTGGTTTTGTTTTTTATGATCTGCACGCAAGTTGAAAAATAAATATCACCTCCGGCAGAACCTTTTCCACTTTTCGTTCTTACTGCGCGAATGTCTCTGGTGATCGTATCCATTTCATACCATTCCAATGGTACTGCTGCAAGGTCAATCGAAATCTTATTATTGAAAAGTGGGAGGGTACCTTTGACAAAAAAGTCCTGAGTCTTGTCGCCTTTATGAATAAAATGATCAAAGGAAATGTTTACAGATGCTGCACTATCGACCAATCCATTTTTTATTTCCGGAACAGGTAAAGCATTCGGACCAAGAAAAGCGGATGAGATGGTCATGTATTGATTCCAGGGTGTAATACCATCCCAGTTATGTTTTACTCCCCACCAGTAGAAATCTTCCTGCGCTGAAACGGTCGTTGTAATCAATGAATAGAATACGAAAATAAATAATTTGACAGAAATTGATTTTCTCTTTGGTAATGGCAGGATCATAAATGGAACTGTGATGGGTGCATTGCCAAAAGTAATCACAATTTCGACATAATTTCATATGGATTTTGGCTTGTTCAGCATCAATTTATTCCTTTTCAGAAAGTTTTTTAGAAGTGATTTATTCTTTTATATTTGATTTGCAATATGTATTCACAATCACTCAAAAACACACAAATGAGATTTACTTTTCGGGCAATTTTATGTATTGCATTTTCTTTATTCGGCAAATATACTTTTGCTCAAACCTTCACGGACATGAATGCACAGCTTCCCGGACTGGAAAGCGGAAGTGCTGCCTGGGCTGATTATGACAACGACGGTGATCTGGATCTGGCGTTTACAGGGTTCAGTAGTCTGGTTGCAGAACGTTCATTCATTTATCGTAATGACAATGGTATTATGACTGCTGTTGATTCTTCAATTATTAAAGTTGCAAATGGTTCAGTTAACTGGGCAGATTTCGATAATGATGGTGATCAGGATCTGATTTTGAATGGGCAAAATAACGGGTCGTTACTTTGTGAGTTATATCGAAACGACAATCAGACGTTTGTTGCTATGAATCCCGGCTTTGTAAGAGTTCTTGGGATTCAGAAATGGCTTGATGTCGACAATGACGGTTTTCAGGATGTTGTTTTTTCCGGAGTAATGGATTCATTGTGGGTCGATACCACAATCATCTATCGCAATAATGGGAATTCGACTTTTTCTTATTTCCCTTCGAATCTGCCACCTCTAACAACAACAGGAATGGAAATAGCAGATTGTAACAATGACAGTCTGCCCGATATTTTTATTGTAGCCACAGCTCCCGGAGGAATGCCGGTATCTGCATTGTTTACAAATAATGGTAATGGAAATTTCACGATGGACACAACATCGTTCATGCAGATCTTTGCCGGCGCTGTAAAGTGGGGCGATGCAGAAAATGATGGCGATATGGATCTGCTTTACGATGGCATACTCATCGATAATTCAGCTTACACATTGATCTATCTGAATGATGGTTCTGGAAATTTTATCGAACAATCGACAAATCTTCCCGGTACCGGCGAACCAGGCTCAGTTGACTGGGCAGATATCGACAACGATGGCGATCTGGATGTTCTGTTGTCAGAATATTTATTCCGTAACGATGGCAATGGGTTATTCAATGACATATCTCCCTGGGCTCCTCATAACTACTATGCAATACCGGCAATGTTCATGGATTACGATTTGGATGGTGATGCTGATATTTTTATGTTGTCTTTTTTTGGGATCAGTAATTCGAATATTTTCAGGAATGAATTAGTAACTGGAATTTCAGGAATTTCTTCCTTCACGAACTTATCAGTATATCCCAATCCTTCTAATGGCGTGTTCAGTATTTCTACTGACTTTGATCAAATTAAATCTTGTAGATTGTTTTCATTGGATGGAAAAATGATACAGAGTTTTCATGTCAGCAATTTTTCAAAAGTTGATATCGGTGATTTAAGTCCGGGGGTTTATATATTTGAAGTTTCGGATGGGAAATATTTCGGGAGAGTAAAATTAATAATCGTCTGATCTGATCTGCCAAAGAATCAGATAATCAGGAATTATGTGCCTTAATTGATCTTTGCTCAGCACTTAATTGGTGAAATATCCAACTTTCATCTACACATAATAGCGTTTGGTATATTCTACGATCAATTACTGATGATAAGTTCTACCTTTGAAACTTATGAATTTCGAGAATATTTTCCGTTCCAGACTGTTTGTTGTGATTTTGCATATTTGTGTATGGGCAATCATTTTCATATTGCCTCTTTACCTTGAAAGCAATTTCCCGCCACCGATGATGAATTCGCGTCCGGGCAAACTTCCTAATTACGAAAACTTCAGACTTCTCACATCAATACTGAATCTGTCTTTTATTCCTTTATTTTATTTGAATGCATTTTTCTTTGTTCCGAAATTTTTCAATAAAAAGAATTGGCTCGTTTATCTTTTACTTGCTATTCTTACGGTCATTGTTATCATTGGACTTAATATTTTATTCAGATATTTATTTATTGGACCATCGATTCCCTTTCCAATTCGTATAGTAATTCCTGTTGCAATATTTATGCTCCTGGCAAGTACAGCTTTCAGTTTTATAAGACAAAATTTCAAAAATGAAAAGATCAGAAAAGAGAAAGAGGCCGTCAATCTGAAAACGGAACTTTCCTTTCTTCGTTCGCAGGTTAGTCCTCATTTTTTATTTAATACTTTAAACAATCTTGTTTCGCTTGCGAGGAAAAAATCAGACTTGCTCGAACCTGTTCTGCTTAAGCTTTCAGGACTTCTTCATTATATGCTTTACGAATCAGATCATGAAAAGATAAATATTAATAAAGAGATTGAATATCTGAGTAACTATATTGATTTACAAAAACTTCGTTTTGGTGATGATGTTACATTATATTTTTTTAAAGATGCTCCGGCTGATTCAACAAAAGAAATTGTACCAATGATCTTGATTCCTTTTATTGAAAATGCATTTAAACATGGAACAGGTTTTTGAATAACCCATCAATTAGTATTCGTATTGTATTAATTTGTGACTTATTAACATTTAACGCAAGGAACAAATTCAATCCGTTAACTGAAGAAAAGAACTATAATTCCGGAATTGGTCTGACCAACGTGATAAGAAGATTAAACTTACTCTACCCGGAATCAAGACTTGAAATAAGCCGGGAAGAAGACTGGCATAATGTTAACCTAACAATAATAATTTAATGCTTACATGTATTGCTGTGGAAGATGAGCCCCTTGCTCTCGATTTGCTTGAAGATAATATCAGACAGATACCATTTTTGCATTTGGTGAAAAGATGTAAAAATGCATTTGAAGCCGCTGAGGTATTGCAAAATGAAAGTGTTGATTTGATTTTTTTGGATATTCAAATGCCGGGCCTTACAGGTTTGCAGTTTTTAAAGACATTGCCTTCTTCGCCAATGATAATTTTTATAACGGCATACAAAAACTATGCTTTGGAAGGTTTTGAACTTGGCGTTATAGATTACCTGCTTAAACCGATCTCATTTGAACGGTTTATGAAAGCAGTCAACAAGGCCGTAGAATATTCTAATTTGAAGAATAGTCAATTGGCCAATTTTACAAGTGAATATTTATTTGTTTACTCTGAATATAATCTTGTTAAAATTTTTGTCAGTGAAATTAAATATATTGAAGGCATGAAGGATTACATAAAAATATATCTCAGTAATTCTGATAAACCTATAATTACCCGTCTTAGCATCAAAACAATGGAGGAAAAACTGCCATCCAATAAATTTGTACGAACACATAAGTCTTTTGTAGTTGCTATTGACAGAATTCAGTCACTCCGCAATAGCAGGATCAAACTCGATACTATAGAGGTTCCTTTAAGTGATCACTATAAAGAACATTTTTTCAAGTTAGTTGGCCCTAAAATTATTCTTTCATAATTTACATAGAATCAATAGCCCGTTTCGTCGATACATAAACCCTAAAAGTATATTTAATTTTTTTTATCCTTTTTATAAAGTCAAATTTGCAAGGTAAGTGCTAAATCGAAGGATGGAGTATAGGATATACTACGCCTTCGGTTTTCATTATCCGTAAGACTGAATCAGGACTTCGTCCGGATTTCTTTCAAATCAAGTATTAATCATTAATGGAATATATGAAGAACAGGTGCGTATATGTTTTTATCTTTTTAATGATTGCTTTAGGATTCGAAAAAACTGTTTCAGCACAGGATTTTAAGTATAAAGAATATACTTTCAGTACACCCGGTAGTGCATGTCACTTTGTTTATAGTTGTTATTCACAAACTAGCGATCATACAAATCTGAAAAGACCTTTTGTATTTGTACTTGGTAAACCAGGGCAAACTTCCTTAGAAGCATACAAGAGTGATAAACTAAATTCATTACCTGAGTTTAGTAATTACTTGTTTGTATACATGCTGAACAAAGGTGGTTCGGCCGGTAATAAATTACTTTTGTGTTAATGGACTGGTTTCTTATTAAGCTGGAATATCAGTTATGGGAACAAGAACATTTTCCTTTCTGTATATGATACTACATTAACAGAAGCTGATATTATTAATGCTGGTGTTAAAAACACTTTTGGATCCATACAATTCATAAAACCGGAAATTCTGAATCTAACCAATGCAACAGAAGGGTTTAAAGAAACGGCATATGAAAATGACGATGCAGATGGAAATGAAAATCTGGGTACATTTTATTATGAAGAAGAAAAAAAGGAAGATGAGAAGGATGGTGCAGTACCTTATCTATCGAAGAAAACATATTTTGGTCCGCCACAATCTACCAACTATACACTCTCCGGAATCATAAAAGATAAATCAACAGGCGAAGGTCTTCCTTTTGCCAGCGTACAGGTTACCAGATCTCTTGTCAGGTCCTCTTCTAACGTGGATGGATATTTCACATTATCAAAAGTTCCGTCTGATACTTGTGTGCTTGTTGTATCGTATATCGGTTATAACAAAAGTGAAGTTTATCTGACTCCGGCTTTACCGAAATCAAATTTCATTATTGAACTTACTCCTTCTTCTAACCTTCTTAAAACGATTACTGTTACTTCAGTTAGAGAAGATGCCATGCTGCAAAAAAAAGAAGATGTAAGTGTAATTAAATTGACTCCCCGGCAAATTGAAAAACTTCCTAATGTAGGCGAGAAGGATGTTATGAGATCTTTTCAGCTGATGCCCGGCGTAAGTGCATCGCAAGAATCTTCTTCCGGACTTTATGTAAGGGGAGGCACACCTGATCAGAATTTAGTTTTGTATGATGGATTTACAGTTTATCATGTGGATCATTTGTATGGCTATTTCAGTGCATTTAATTCGAACGTTGTGAAGGACATTCAACTTTACAAAGGCGGTTTTGAATCTCGTTTTGGTGGAAGACTTTCAAGTGTAACCGAAATAACAGGAAAGGACGGGAATCAGAAAAAATTTAATATTGGTGGAGATATTAGTTTGCTTAGTATAAATGCCTGGGCTGAAATACCGGTTGGTGATAAATTTTCTTCAATCATTGCTTATCGGAGATCATACAAAGGTCCGATCTATAATGCACTTTTTGATAAATACAGTAAGAGCTCAAGTACACAGACAACGCAACAAACCGGTCCCGGTGGCGGAAGGTATATGCAGGATACAGAAGCTACTTCATACTTTCATGATCTGAATGGAAAATTCACTTACCGACCTTCTTTAAAGGACATTGTCACACTAAGTATCTTTAATGGAAATGACAAACTTGATAACAGTATTGATAATTCGTCATCATCTCTACCGGGTGGTGGGGCTATAGGTGGCTTTAATTTTAGCTCGACCGATCTTACGAAATACGGCAATGTTGGAAGTAGCTTGAAATGGTCGCGTAAATGGACAGACAAGTTTTATGGTAATACTTTGATAAGTTATTCGAATTTTTATAGCGATAGAGATCGTTCTATGGAAAGAACATCAACAGATGCAAGCGGAAATGAGTCAACAACTAAAAGCGGAGTATTTGAAAATAATAATTTAAAGGACTATAGTTTCAAATCTGACTACCAATGGGATTTGTTCGATTTCAGTCAACTTCAATTCGGCGTATTTGGGACCAGTTTTGATATAAAATATACGTATGCTCAGAGCGATACAGCAACGCTTTTGGATAAAAGGAATAAAGCACTTTTATCCGGTGCCTATCTGCAAAGCAAATTCAGGTTTTTTAAAAACAAATTTGTAATTCTTCCGGGAATAAGAATTAACAATTTTGAGACTACACAACAACAGTACTATGAACCAAGAGTTTCTGCAACTTACAATTTGTCAGATAGGTTATCAGTAAAAGGAAGTGCAGGTAAATTCTATCAATTTGCTAATAGAGTAACGCGGGAAGATATTTTATCAGGAAGTAAAGAATTCTGGCTTCTGGCTGATGGAAACTCTTTTACGGTGAGTTCTTCGATTCACAATATCGTTGGCTTATCCTATGAGACTACAGATTATCTGTTAAGTGTGGAAGGTTATTATAAACGTATAAGCAACCTCACAGAATACTCCCTTCGTTTTAATCCCAGTCCAACCGGGACTACATTTAACGAGAATTTTTTCACGGGTAACGGTTATGCAAAAGGTGTTGAATTTCTTTTACAGAAGAAAACAGGAAAGTTCAATGGATGGGTCAGCTATACTCTGGGTGAAGCGAAAAATCATTTTGATATTTATTCTGATGGATATTATTCCGCCAACCAGGATGTAACTCACGAATTCAAATCGGTTTTTCTCTACAACTGGAAGCGTTGGGATTTTTCAGCGACATGGGTCTTTGCAACAGGTCGTCCGTATACCGCTCCATCAGGTGCGTATAGCGTGACTTTGCTGGATGGAAATACTCAGGACTATTTTACGGTAACAACTAAAAACGGTTTAAGGCTTCCTGATTACCATCGAGCAGATATATCTGCCAACTATAAATTGCTGAAGGGATCTAAAGCTGATAAGAAGAGAAGAGAATTCGGATACATTGGATTTTCCATTTTCAATTTGTACAACAGAACAAACGTTTGGTACAAAACATATTCAATTGAGGAAGGGTCAGTCATCGAAACAAATGTGAATTATTCCGGCCTTACACCGAACATAACATTATCATTAAAACTCAGGTAAAATGCTTTATAGAAAATTATTATTGCTTATTATTTTATTTGCGTTCTTTTCATGTAAGAAAGATGAGGTTGCTGAATTTACAGATACACCGATCATCGAAACATATTTGCAACCGGGAAATTATCTGAGTGTAAAAATTTCCAGACAGATTCCTTTTTCATCTGATGTAGAATATTCATCCGATGATTTAAATAATTTGTCTATGAAAATCACATTTAATAACACCGATCACTTTCTCCTGCCTGTCGGTAATGGCGAATACGTAGACAGTTCTTATCTCGTTACCGAAGGTGACAATTACAATCTGTCGTTTGTGTACAATGCAAAAGATGTTTCAGCATTTACCTATGTTCCATCCAAGCCTGCAAATGCGTCACAATCTGTAACAGCTATTTATCTGGAAAGAACCGATTCAACATCGTTCCCATCTTTCGGAAGCATGCCCGATCCGGTAGAGATCACCTGGGATAATCCCGATGCATCATACTATTTGATCCTTGTAGAAAATGTGGAATCAACCCTTGATCCCATCCGTGACTTTGGCGATGTAACACCTCCTTCAAACATTTTCCGCAAGCAACCCACCAATTCATCATCTGACGAAATCCGCACAATGGAATTCCAATACTTCGGCCGGCATCGAATCATCATCTATCATGTACTGCCTGATTACGCATCGCTCTATGATCAGAGTAGTACGAGCTCACAGAATCTGACTAATCCATCGACGAGTATTCAAAATGGATATGGGATATTTACAGGGCTGAATTCGGATACTTTGTGGTTGGATGTGAATGAGCAGTAGAGGATGTTTAAATGTATTCTGAAAAAAATTCTAAAATTCTTCAAGCATGCTATTCATTTTTAATACCATATTATGTTTTTCAAGAAAACTTCTTCTGAAAGATGCGGCTTCAACCTAACTAGAAGGTAAATGCTGCAAAGAAATTTATAGGTGATCGTCGAATTTAAAGAGTGGTTTTATTCCTCCACTTTTACGGATTGGGTGGAAGTAGAAGGCGAATTGACTTTAACAGGATATTCGCCTCCGCCGGAATTGGTCAATATTTTGGCAAATAAAATTGATATTTTGTTGGAATAATATTTAACTTTCCAAACTTCCAAAACATGAAAAATATTATACTCTTCGAATCTGATCACACCCTAATTCTGGACTTTTGTAGACTGGAAAGTGAGGAAGACTTTGAAAAAATTATTGAAATACTAATTAAGAGATACAGGGTTAAAAGCATGGGTAGGTCAGAAAGTCCGTGGAGCAAAATGTGGGAGTTCATATACTCTAATGCTACATTGTTTTTGATTAATGACAATTATGGTAACAGAATCTCTGGTAAAACCGAAGAAGGAAAAAAAATTTTGAAAGAAATATTTGATAGTTAGGAAATTCCGGGTTAAGTGGGATTAGGACAATTCAAACTTCACAAGAATTATTCAAAAAAGTTAAATCAAGTTCCTGTCTCCAATAAATTACATATTAAAGCGCAATTAATGAATTACTATCGATTAATTGATGAACTTTATATACCATCACGAGGATGGTTTTAGGTTCTGTAAATTTTGACAAAGAATTTGATTTTTAGGAAATATGTGTCTACCGGAGATGTCGAAATTCCAAAAAGGGTTAATTATAAACATTCGTGAAAAAGGGATTCCACTTAATTTTTACAATGGCTGACTTCGAACTATTGATAGTTGATGAGAAAACTTTGCAATTATTTAAAAAGGATGAAGTTATGTCTATTCCTGTTAGAATTGAAGGAAAGGAAAACAATTTACAATACTATATTTTGGTTATAAAGATGCTTTAGACTGTGTTGACGAAGAAAAATCTGTTTTTGATAAATGGCAAATTGGAAGTTCAATCCGTCCTGACAAAGAAGGTCAATTCAAATTTATTTCGAAACTTGTGATAAACAGAGCCTCTGTTATAGGGAAGGAACTATTCAGGGTAAAAGGGTTTAATGTAATTATTGTGATTAATGAAGAATTAAAAAATAAATTTGAAACGAATAAAATAACTGGAATAAGTTTTATAAAGCTGGAATAAACGATGAGTATTGATATTTCGATACATTAGCACAAAGAGATATCATGGGATATTCAAATAAAATAAAGTTTATTGACAAAAAATTTAATAGATTAATTTTAAGATATAAATTACTGTGTCTTTTATGGTCAATCACTTGTCTTTCCACTGGTATTGCCTTTGTTTATGCTAATTTACATGGAGTGTACCATGGACGATTTTGATATTTTTTGAAAACTAATTCTATGGGAGTGTCGATATGTGGAATATTAGTTTCTACTTTACTATCAGCAAATACCTTTATGTACAGAAGAAAATTAAGTAATACCTGAAAATAAAGTTCAGGGAATAACTTGTAATTTTTGATAAAGAAAGAATCTATAAATTGTTATGAAAAAGAAACTAGTATTTAGTTGTATTTTAGTTTTACTTCTGATATCATGCAAAAACGAATGTAAGATATCAGAGAGTATCCAAACTTACCCTGAAATAAGGTTTCAGATTCATGATGGAAGCGCTAAACTCGGAATGTCGATATCAGATCTTTTACATGTTTGTAAGTTTTGCTCTGAAGAGGAATCAATTCCAATCAGGTGTCTTAACTATAAAATTTATGAAAATGCAGGAATGTCAAGATTCAAAATCAAGTTCTACATTACGAAGAAAATTATTACTTTTTAGATGGAATCTTATTTTCTTACAAAATCCAATATTTGGATAGCTTATTTTTAAATGAGACAAAAGCTGATATTAACAAGTTCCATTTCAAAGTACGTCTGAAATTTATTTAGGCGCTACTGCGGACAAATTTCAAATTCAAGACACAATACTTAAAATCAATAAGAATGTTTTTTATAGACTAAATATAGGATATAAATTTGCTAAAGAAGTTGAAGAGATATATAAATACAGTAATCTAACTTATCCTTTTTAAAATAATCGTTATTTTGTTTGCCAGTACAACTTTTAAACTATCCGTTCATTCTTTCAATTACCTGAATAAGAAAAAGGAGGGAGACGGATAAAGAAGATCTATATCAATATTAAAGCACAAACAAATGAATCAACATATTAAGGAGATAGTTTCAGTATTGAAAACTTTTTCTATTCCATTTAAAATTTTAGAGAATGATGAGTCACTTTTATTTTTTAATACGATAATAAATGAGTATGCTAGGAAAGAGGTTTATAAATATCCTTTATGGGAAAACCTGTCTAATTGGTGCGGCGTTGATTATCGATATTCTTGGGAATGGTTCAATCAAATTATTGAAACTAATGATTTAATATTGTTTTTTGAACCGGAAGACGACAAAAACTTTATTTTAATAGACAATGCAGTTGATTTAATTAAATTAATAAATAATTCTTATCGATTTACATTTTATATTTCAAATATAGAAGCTGAATTTCTTTATTGCTATAATGACCACGATAATTTATTAGCTTCTGGAAAAGCCATAAAATGGCTATCTAGTTATGATTTTATTATTAAAATGGAATAACTCTTTTTCAAACAAATCATAATTCAAACATTTGAATAGTCAATTATCCCTGAATACTTCTATATAAAGAAAAAAAGAAAGTAATGACCCTTAAAAAGAAAAATGAAATGAGACAAAATAGTTTGATGGAAACTTTTAAGAGCTGACAAAAGAAATATAATTACTACCAACTTAATTGATCAAATCCTAGCCAATCTCTGATTTTTTTTTGAATCTCCCGATTCTTTGGACTACCAGACTCCTCAATTTTTTCAAATAGTTGAATAAAAATAACTTCTTCTGATAACTCTTTTACAAGGAATGCCTCCTTAAATGATAAAATTTTATCTTTACTAATTATTTTATAAAATGAAGGGCCAAACCACATTTTAAATGCTGGCATAACCCAAGTAGAGTTCACTAAAGACGATCTACCCGGATTATTCGAAATATCGATTTTCCTTTGTCCGTATTTATCTATTATAAAATGTCTTGGTTCAGCGTTAAACAAACCTCTCATTTGAAGTATGCTTTCAAATTGTTCTGATTGAGAATATCTGTAGTCCTCATCAAAATAAAACGCAGATACAAAGATGGGTGAAAAATAAAACTTTCTATCTTGTTAATATCATTTTCTAATAAATCATAGTTTTCTACAATTTGTATTGATCTGTGAGAAATCTGAACTCCACCTGTATTCATAATGCTACACAAATCAAAATTCTTATTGCTTAAAATTATATCATCATTTGAAGACGCCTTTTCAATTTGTTTTTTATGCTTAGTTTCATTCCAATTTAAACATTTTGAAGATTTAATAAAAAAAAGCGGGTCGAATTCGACGAAATCATTATAAAATTTAATGAAATCGCTTCCATTTAAGCTACCACTTTTAAAACATATTTGTAATCCTGCTTTCATAAAATTTTACTTAATTTCAAATATATCAACTATAACTTTATGCTTAAATTAAGTTTGATTTGGATTGGGGTATGTATGCACATTGTATGCACGTTAAAAATTGGCATGTTCTGAAAATAGTATAACTTATTGAAAATTAAGTGATCCCGACGAGGATCGAACTCATAACCTACTGCTTAGAAGGCAGTTGCTCTATCCAATTGAGCTACGGAATCAGAAGAAGTTGAAAGTGTGAGTGTGGAGTTGGAGTGTGTTGGCGAGCTTTCAACGAAATGCTAAAACATATACAGACTCTCACTCTGGTCACTCTGAATAAGTCGGGGTGGCAGGATTCGAACCTGCGACCTCATAGTCCCAAACCATGCGCGATAACCGGACTACGCTACACCCCGAAACTAATTTTTACTGCTTGCAACATTTGAACTGAAGCGCGGTGAGGAGGGATTCGAACCCTCAGTACCGTTTCCAGTACGACAGTTTAGCAAACTGTTCCTTTCGGCCACTCAGGCACCTCACCGTAATGCAAGGGCGGCAAAGATAGAATATTGTCCTTTTTCTGCAAATAAAAAGAACTTATTTAAGTGCGTTTGTTTCAGTTATATACGAATATTTTAATTTGTTTCCTTTTAGTATGGGCCTCCTAAAACGCCGTTTTTGTCTTTTTACTTGAGGGAAAGTTTATGGATTAATATTCCCGCAGATTGCGCAGATTGCGCAGAAAATCCGCAGAGATCTCTGCGAGATCGAAAATAGATATCGGAACGACTTCATAAAAAAAATTCTGCGGCTATTCTGCGTATTCTGCGCAACTCTGCGGGAAATAAAATCCCGTTGCAATACTTTCAACCTCTAAATCAACTAGAATCTCGAATTACAAATGAACTAATGATATTACGTAATCATGTGCGACCTCTTCGAGGTCGGGTGCCGTGGGGGATATTGTTTTCTACAAATGTGCGACCCCTTCAGGGTCGGCAGTCCGGGAAATTTTAGACTGCTTTGGTTTCTCGATTAGCTGTTAAATTTTCAGGCGCTGGTTTTCATGTTTACAAAGGTAAAGGCGCTTGCATACAACGTGGACTGATAATAAAATCTTATAATTCACATTATTGTGCCACATGGCAATTTTAAAAATTTATAATCGCGCTTTGTTCCGATCATCTGCCACGTGGACTGATAATTAAAAATAAAACCCGATCTTATATTTCGTCACATTGTTCCGCTAATCTGCCAGGTGGACTGATAATTAAAATAAAACCCGATCTTATAATTCGTCACATTATTTCGCTCATCAGTCACTGTCAGTTCAACCTGATGTTCTTTGTTTTCCATAAACGGTGAAACATCGCACTGCAACATTCCTGTCTTTCTGTCGAACTCAAACAACATCCATTTGCCATCAACTTTTCCTGAATAGGATTTGATCTTTGATAAATTGTCTTTCGCTATGAATTGAATTACTGCGCCGCGATAGGAATTCATATCTGCAGGAACATAATCTTTTACAACTACAGGTGGAGTAGTGTCAAGCACAGTTGTATAGTCTCCGAAAACTGAAACCTGAGTGGAAACAAATTTATTATTCCAGTTACCGCCGACCTTTTAATGTTCCGTCTCTCTGGATCTCTGCGACAACTGCTTTCGACATCAGTGAATCTGCTAAAACTGTTTCCGGTTTTATTCCTACAGTGATCGGAACATTCAATGCTTCATACCAGTTACCGACACGATATGTATTCGACAAGTACTGCGGACTTTTAATTTCCATGTCTGTATAATACAAATCCTGATATACTGCATTCGCCGGAATAGCAACATCGAGTTTCGATTTGTGAATGGCAACTCCTTTGGCATTGGTCACTAACATTGCATCAGCAGGGTGTGCCTGGTACTGATATTGATTCAATGTCGGATAAACGACTACAGGAAATTCTATCTGCGATTTATTGCCATGAATAAATTCCCAATACAGCCTGTGAATTATCGATACGGTCTGTTGCACCAACTCCGAAACTAACGTAACCAAATGCCTGAACAATATCAGTAGTATTCAACATTAAAATTCCATCTACATTTTGTGTTTCATATACAACTGAACTGTCTGTCTTATTTACAATTCCTGCTTCCATCGTCGGATAGATGCGGATACATTTTAATTCAGGTGCCAGTCCATCGAAAACATGTAAGCCAAATAAAAACGGATTAATCGGCTCTTCAGTCTGCTCATCACGAATTTCAAAATGTAAATGCGGACCTTCAGCACTTCCTGATGCACCACTATATGCAATCACTTCGTCCTGTTTTACAACAAAGTCTTTAGGTTTTAGATTTACATCCAGTTCGAAAACTTGTTTCTCATATTGAATTTTCCGGATGTATTCATTAACAGGTTGAGTGAATTTTTGCAAATGACCATATACCGTTACATATCCATTCGGATGTGTGATGTACAATGCTTTCCATATCCGTCAGCCGAAATTTTGATTCGTGAAATATATCCTGCAGCCGATGCCGAAACCGGACGGCCTTCCATTTCTTCAGTTCCCAGATCCAGTCCGGAGTGAAAGTGATTATCACGGATCTCTCCAAAAGTTCCCACAATAGTGACCGGGGTATCAATTGGCCAGTGGAAATAATTTTGCGGGTAATTCTGCGCTTGTGAAGTGGCAAAAAAGAACAATAACAGGAAAACGGGCAATAACTGACTTTTTCTCATTTTTCGTGGATTTACATGCAAAGAAAATAAATTCCCGTGAAGAGGCTAATTAAACCCCAAAAAGAAAGGACCGCCGGCTTTTACCCCGACGGCCCACCACACGAAAAACATGAACACAAAAACTATATAAATGAACGATTTTAAGTTCAGGTATATTCTTTCTTTTAATTGGAGAATTACTTTGGTTTGACAAAGTTTAACAGTGATTAACAAAAGCTCTTACATATGGAATTTCAATATTCTGTTTTACTACTGTTTTCGATTCTTAAAGGCACATTTAGATTTTTTTATCTTTTACCGTAGTAGAACTTCAGACCCAGAATAGATGAATTTACGATGAGCGAGAAGCTATTGGTTATCAGAATAGGGAGGTCGTCTTTGAGTATTCCATACCAGATCCAGAAGCAAAATCCTGCTATCAATATGATCAGCATGAATGCAGAAAGATCTGTGGGTTTCTTTTCTTTTATGATTTTGATCAATTGAGGCAAGGAAGCGATTGCAGTTAGAATACCTGCAAGCAGACCTATTGTGTTTTGCATGCTCTGCTCAATAAAATATCATTCCTTTTAGGTGAATAGAAGAGACGGATTGTAACAGGAATTCAACAATCCAACGAAAATTTCTACCTTCGCGCAACAATAAAAAACTATGTCAACAATTTCATTAGGGATCGGGTCCAGAGTACGCCATCCACAATTTGGTGAAGGTGTAATTATTCAGATCAAACCGGAAGAGTATATGGTTACTTTCATGCAACATGGTATGCGTGAAATTGACCGGACATTTGATCAGTTTGAAATTATCGATGCAAATGATGCCGATAATGATCTGGTAAGTCTGGCCGATATAGAAGTGTTGCTTGTAAACACTCTTCGAAAGTACTCAGACCTCCAGGAAAGAGTAGAAATGGGACAGAAATGGACCGGCGGAACGATGATCCTTAAACCGGGAGATTCATCACTGAAATCCAAAGAAGTTCCGATCGAAACCTTCTTCAGTAAGATAGTCATGCTTCGTGACCGACTCAGAGTATTAGAACAAAGAGTGAACAGTCACGAAAAACTTACCGACGAAGATAAAGTCAATATGCAGCAATATATCACCCGTTGTTATGGTTCATTGACAACTTTCAATGTATTGTTCCGTTTCCAAACTGATCATTTCACCGGAGAAGCAAGTAAATAAGTAAGTAAAAAAAAACGCTAATTATACTTCATTTCACTTCATTCCACTTCATTTTACTTCATTCCTTTCATACCCTTCATTCCTTTCATTCAAGAAAATCATGAATCTCCTCTCAATCGAGAATCTCTCAAAGTCATATGGAGATAAAATACTGTTTGATAATATTAGTTTTGGAATATCGAAGGGCGAAAAGGTTGCTTTGATTGCAAGAAACGGCGCGGGAAAAAGTACGTTGCTAAAAATTATTGCAGGAAAAGAAACTCCGGATAGCGGACTTGTTACTTTTAGAAAAGACATCAATGTGGAATTCCTCGAGCAGGAACCATATATGGATAATACAAAAACTGTTCTTGAAGTTATTTTTGATGTTGATAATCCATCGGTGCAACTGATGCGTGATTATGAACTGATGCTTGAAAAAGATCAGTTGAATCATACTCCAGAAACTGCACGTGAACTTGAAAGATTGTCGGGATTGATCAGTGATGCAAATGCATGGGATTATGAGTGCGTGTGCGACAGGTATTGTCGCGATTGAATATTCATAACCTCGATCAACCGATCCGACAGTTGTCGGGTGGACAGAAAAAAAGAATTGCTCTTGCAAAGGCATTGATCGATCCGGCTGATATACTCATCATGGATGAGCCAACGAATCACCTGGACGTTGAAATGGTGGAATGGCTTGAAGATTTTCTGACGCGTTCGCAGTTGTCGCTTATACTTGTAACTCACGACAGATATTTTCTTGAGAACATTACGGATAAGATCATTGAGATGGAGAATGGAAACATTTATTCATACGAAGGAAATTATTCTTATTTCTTAGAAAAGAAAGAAGAACGTGAATTCAATGAGACTCGTGAACGTGATAAGGCACGCAACATTATGCGCACAGAATTGGAATGGATGCGCAGAATGCCAAAGGCAAGAGGCACAAAATCAAAAGCACGTATCGATTCATTTTATGAATTGAAGAATAAAGCAGCAGGAAAAAAAGCAGAAGGTAAAATGGAACTCGATGTGAAAATGAATCGCATCGGAGGTAAAGTTATTGAACTGAAAAAAGTTTATAAAGGATTTGATAATCTTCCGATCTTACAAGGTTTCGATTATACTTTTAAAACCGGAGAACGAATTGGGATAGTCGGAAAGAATGGTGCAGGGAAGTCAACTTTTTTGAATTTGCTCGTCGGACTTGAACAACCTGATTCAGGAAAGATCAATGTCGGGGAAACGATCGTGTTCGGATATTATTCGCAGCAAGGCCTGGAAGTGAAAGAAGATAAGCGTGTGATTGAAGTTGTAAAGGAACATGCAGAAGTCATTCAGTTGAGTGACGGATCAAAAGTTTCTGCCGGACAATTTTTGCAGTTGTTTCAGTTTCCACCTGAAGTTCAATACACATATGTCAGTAAACTCAGTGGTGGCGAAAGAAGACGTTTGCATTTGCTTACTGTGTTGATCAAGAATCCTAACTTTTTAATTCTTGATGAACCTACAAATGATCTTGATCTTTTAACATTGGGAATTCTTGAAGAGTTTCTGATGAATTACACCGGATGTTTATTAGTTGTTTCCCATGACCGGTATTTTATGGATAAGCTTGTTGACCATCTTTTTATTTTTGAAGGCGAAGGAAAGATCCGTGATTACAATGGCTGCTATTCAGAATACAGAATGGCTGAAGATGAGAAAGAAAAAATCTCGCTAAAACCTAAACCGAAAAATCAGGAACCATCATTTGATGAAACTAAGAAAACTGAAGTTTCAAATAAGAAGAAGATGACGTTCAAAGAGAAATTTGAACTTGAAACTATTGAAAAGCAATTGTCACATCTCGAAACAGAAAAGGATGAGTTGACAAAAAAACTAAGTAGTGGTGGAGGAAGTCATACTGAATTGGTGGAATGGGCCAACAGGATGGAAGTTATACTTAAGGAAATTGACGAGAAATCACTTCGTTGGCTTGAACTTTCAGAAATAGCCGGTTAAAAGAAAGCTACAGTTTTTCATTTAATCTATTGCAATTCAATTAAATACGGAAATTTTTAATATTTTATTTGCGAAGCCGATTAGTTGCACATATATTTGCAACCGATTGGCTTCGTAATTATAAAAAGAAAATGAGAAGAGATATATTTCAGGCAATAGCAGATCCAACGCGTCGGGCAATCATTGCATTGATTGCAATTCATGCTATGACACCAAATGCAATATCGGAGCGTTTTGATATTACCAGACAATCAGTTTCAAAGCATTTGCGGATTTTAACAGAATGTCAACTCTTGAAAAAAGAACAACAGGGCAGAGAAATTTATTATCAACTTGATATTAAACAAATGAAAGAAATTGATAAGTGGCTGGAACAATTCAGAAAGATCTGGGAAGACCGGTACAGTCAACTCGATGATCTATTACTCAACATAAAAAACAAAACTAAAAAATGAAAAACAATTTGCTGTTCGACTTTATAGTTGATAAAGAAAAAAATACGTTGACGATGAGAAGAGAGTTTCTTGCAAATCGTCAGCTCGTCTGGGATGCACATACTAAAAGTGAACTGCTTAATCAGTGGTTTGCGCCAAAACCATTAACAACGAAAACCAAGGTAATGGATTTCAAAGAAGGTGGGAGTTGGGTCTATGCAATGGTAGAACCTAAGGGAAAAGAATATTGGGGTCGTATGGATTACGAAAAGATCAAGCCGATAGAATTCTATTCAGGTCTGGATGCCTTTTGCGATGAAAACGGTAACCGAAATCCTGATCTTCCTCGTGCAAAGTGGAATGTATATTTCAAAGAACATTCTGAGAACACAATTGTAGAAACGCTTATTCAATATGAATCACTTTCAGATCTTGAAACAATTATTAAGATGGGTATGAAGGAAGGTATCACATCGACATTTGAAAGTCTGGATGAACTGTTATTAACACTAAAAAAAAAAACCTAAAAAAAATCACTGAAAATGGAAGCAACAAAATTCAGGTTCAGGCAAACGGCAGCCGACAAACAAAAAGCATGGGATTTTTATACAAAACCCGAACACATCGTGAAATGGAATTTTGCATCCGACGACTGGCAATGTCCCCGCGCAACAAATGATATGCGTGTTGGGGGAAAGTATAGTGCACGGATGGAAGCGAAGGACGGAAGTTTTGGATTTGATTTCGAAGCTGTATATGATCAAATCGTTCCTGGAGAGAAATTTCAATATACAATGCCGGATGGCAGATTGGTAAATGTTGAATTCGAAAAGAACGGTAATAGCACCAATGTTAAAGTGTTATTTGATGCGGAATCGGTTAATTCTCTGGAGCTTCAAAAAGGTGGGTGGCAAACAATTCTGGATAATTATAAAAAGTATGCTGAGAAAAATTAAATTATTGTGGTGTGATTTTAATTACTTAGAATCTCACCACTTTAATTTGTTTTAAGATAGCGGTTCAATCCAATTGTTTTACCGTATTTTGCACCAATGATAAACCGGTTTATTAAAGACAAAGAGTCATTTTTAGCCTTTCGCTACATTGATTACCGGAGATTTATCTTTTCCAAGTTCATGTTAACGCTTGCACTGCAAATACAGTTTGTAGTTATCAGCTGGCAGGTTTATCAACTGACACATGATTTTCTTGCACTTGGACTGTTAGGTTTGTTTGAAGCAATTCCTGCTGTTACTCTGGCACTTTTCGGCGGATACATTTCCGACCGAAACGACAGGCAAAAAATTGTTTTCATTGTAATGATGATGCAAATGCTTTGCAGTGTAGCATTGGTTTTTATTTCCTACCATTATACAAGTAATCCGAATGAAGTTGTAACAGTATTTCCATACTATGTAATCATGTTTTTTGTCGGATTGCTGCGCGGTTTTTACAGTCCTGCACAGTTTCCCTTGATGACACAGCTTGTTCCACGTGAAGCTTATGCAAATTCGTCTGCATGGAATTCTACTTTCTGGCATATAGCAGTTGTAGTTGGATCTTCAATTGGAGGATTGCTGCTGGCTTTCTTTGGAGCAAATGTTGTCTATATAATTGTTGTTTTGTGTTTGCTTTTAGGTGTGATTCAGATCTACAGAATTCCGCCGCAACCACCACAAGCAGTTAAGCAGGGTGAGAGTGTGAAAGACAGCATCAAGCAAGGTTTGAGTTTTGTTTTTAATAATCAGATGATCTTCGGTGCAATGCTACTGGATCTCATCGCAGTTTTGTTTGGAGGCGCAACAGCGATGTTGCCGGTCTTCGCCAGTGAAGTTTTACATGTTGGTGAAACCGGTTTTGGAATCCTTCGTGCAGCACCCTTTGTCGGATCAGTAGCGATGGCTTTATACATGACAAAGCATCCGCCTTTGAAAAATTCGGGTAAAAAGTTGTTGGCCTGTGTGGCAGGATTTTCACTCTGCATGATATTCTTTGCGCTAAGCAAAAATTTCTATTTGTCTTTTGCGATTCTTGTTCTCAGCGGAGCATTCGATAATGTCAGTGTTGTGATCCGTTCCATGATCGTCCAATTTTTCACGCCCGATGAAATGCGTGGCCGCGTTTCATCGGTAAGCACAATGTTTATCAGTTCATCTAATGAGATCGGTGCCTTTGAATCCGGCTTTGCTGCAAAACTTTTAGGCCTTGTTCCATCCGTAGTGATCGGTGGAAGCGTAGCGATCCTGTCAGTCGGTGGCGCATTCGCCTGGCTTCCTAAATTAAGAAGGTTGGATCTGCAGGATATGATGGATAAAAATTAAATTATTTTCTAAAAAAATCATTTTTCATTCATTATTTTTTAAAACAAACCCCCAAAACAATTTCATTTTTTACCTGAAGTTTGTAATTGTAAGGCGGATCGTAAACCATCTGGTTTTCGAAACTAATATTTATCGATTTAAAGAGTTCATACATAATTCTGTTTTTTGTGTATAATGTTGCATCTTCTTTCGTCAGACCTTTTATAAATATCCGGGAACTGTTGCGCCAATTGAAAAGATCTTTTGCCCACGACTTGTTGATCGATACTGTTATGCTTGAACCAATTTCTGTCATATAAGAAAAGTTTGAGCTTATATTTTTATGTTGAGGGTAAAAAGAGGAAATTTTATCAGACAGAAATGTTGTTTTTAAATCAACAGGTGAAAAATTTACCAGATTGCCTTTCCTGAAATCGAAATTAAATCCGGTTCCAATGTTGAAAATTATCGGAAGAAGAGGTTGTTTGGATAGTACTTTTATGAATTCATCCTTTAAAAATGTGTATTCATACGCATTCGTCATTTGCGTTTTAATATTGATGTTGATAGAATTGACAACATTGATGAACTGAAACTCCCAATTACCTTTTAATTCAATTTCATCATCTCTGACATCTATTATGCTGTCGATATATTTGGTAAAAGACAATTCAATGTTTGTTTCCTGTTTTGAACGGTAGCTCCGGGTTGATTTATTTCTTACCAGACTTGCCCTGGTAGTAATATCAAGATTGAAATTATTATCGTTGTGGAAATTGACAAGTTGCTGAAAATTTGATGCAAAATAGAATTGACCACTCTTTGAAATTTTACAAGAATCTATCTTACTGATCGAAATTGAATCACCCTGGCCAAATGCTGAATATGTTGCTAAGTGTAACAAAATTAAGAACAGCAGGCGGGCAATTTTGTTCATTCGGAATTTAGTATAGCATTGATCTTTGTTTGAACTGTAGTAGAAATGAAACCAAATCCTTCCGAAAATAAGTCCTGATAGGAAAACAGATAGAATTGATTTTTCTTAATGATCACTAATTCCGGTGTAGGTGTATTGTCATTCCATTTTTCAGAATAGGTAACACTGTATGCCTGAAAACCGGGAAAAAGAATGGTCAATTCGTAAATGTTTCTTTTTCTTTCAAGTGATGTTGAATCAGAATGTGAAACAGCATGTAATTGGAATGGATATTCTTTTTGTAATACCAAGAGGTAATCAGTTAGAGTCTGAAAACAATTTTGGCAACTCTTATTATTTTTCACAATGAGAAAATAAATACTGTCATTTGAAAAAAATTGAGATGTATTTTGTTTTGAATAGAATTTCCAGCCTGTTACATAACCATCATCAATGTTTTTTGATATCGTAATTCCTGAATTGAAGAAAATAATGAAGAAAAGAAAACTAATGAATTTCAATCTTTGAGATCCTGATAATAAATTCCGGATCGTTATTTTCATAGAAAATATTTTTTCTGTTTTCATTTTCTTCATCGGTAAGTTTTGGATCAGGTAAATAATTGTCTTCTTCAAGTGAAATTGAATATCCATCAGTGAATAATAGATATGGATCTATGTGAAATGTAAGTTCATCTTTACAATCTAAATGGTAGCCTGATTTTGGAATCAAAATTCTTTCCGGATCCAGGTATATGTTATTATTTACGTTGTAGACAAAATTTTTAGTTGAAGAAACCTTTGAACCGGGCATACTTACGGAAATCAGAAGTAGCGAATCATCGGCAAAATGAATGCTTTGAATTCTTGAAAACGTGATCAGACCGGGTTCAAAGTTTGCTATAAATTCTTTGGGATTTATAATAGCCGGTGAAGTTTCGACGGGAATCTTATTATTGGGAAGATTGATCCAATCATCTGTTTGTGGCAATTCAATTGTATGTATTAGATTCAAGTTCAGGTCATAAATGTGAATTCGGTTTCCACACGGCTCCGCCACTGCAATTCTCCTTCTATTATTGGTGATCCAGTTTTGAGGAAAATGACTTAATCCAATACAAGGTACTTCCGGATGGATAACTGTAAGAAATTTTCTTTGGCGTGCATTATAAATTGCCAGACTGGTATTGTGAACACTATCCTTGAATAAAAACAAGTTAGAATTAATAACTTTTGCGTTAAAGGCCATCATCCTTTGAGGGAATTGGACTTCTTCTACAAATTTAAATTCACCTTGGACCGGTTTAAAGAGGAACCATTTTAAATCGTAATCATCCTGCATTAACAGGAAGGAATCATTTAGTGCAATTGCCGGACATTGAAGGACCTTCATGATTGTAGGCGCCATTACAATTATGTCTGCACGCTTGTTTGTTTTCAAGTCTAACGTATGAATCGTTAATTGCCGCTTTTCAAGATTCCACGACCGGGAAGTCACGAATGAGAATAGATTTGTTGAAATGGAAGTCCGGCAAAGAGGGTCAATGGATAATTCTCCCGTGAATATGATCGTATCATTTTTCTCATTCGCCCTGCAAAACAGGGTTGTAATGAAAAAGAAACAGAGGGTCATATAGACCCTGCTGTTTTTAACAAATTTATTACTTCTCCAAAAGTACTTCATCTTCCACAGTTGTAATTACTAATTCGTCTTTGTCTGTTGTTTTCCATGAAACAGGCAATACATCCTGAAATTTGATTGAACCTTCCCGCTCGCCTTTAGCATAACGCGCCTGAACTTCATTAACTACATCTTGCATGATAATAGTTTTAAAGCCCGCAGTTACACCGAAGCTTACAGGACATTTGTTGTGTCCGTTTCCTTTGCATTCACAACGGCGGTTATTTACCATTACATAATTGTACATGTGGTTAGCTCCTCCACCTTGAATGACGATCGTGTAAGCTGATGCTGACGAGATCATCGATGCGACTAGCGCAAAAATCATTAAGAATTTTTTTGTCATAGTTTTGATTTTTTTGAATTATGTGATTAATTAATTTTGATGGAACAAATCTCGGGTATAGTGAAGCAGATTACAACCGCATAAAATAAGGATGATTAAAGACCCTGCTTTTTTTAATTACTGACGAATTCTTATCTTGCCGGAAAATCGGAATTATGCCAAAGAAAAATTTTAGAATATTAAGCTGGAATGTAAATGGTATTCGTGCCGTCTGGAAAAAAGGTTTTTTGGAATGGCTTCAAAAAGACGATCCGGATGTTTTGTGTCTTCAGGAAACTAAAGCTCAGATAGATCAGTTAGGTGAGGAGATCCGTAGCGTCAATAATTACAAATCATTTTTCTTTTCTGCAGAAAAAAAAGGATATAGTGGAGTAGCAGTTTATTCAAAAGTTGAACCAATTGCTGTGAGATCCGGATTCAACAGTCCTGAATTTGATAGTGAAGGAAGAGTTTTGGAGGTAGAATTTGAAAACTTTGTTTTGTATAATGTTTACTTTCCAAACGGTGGCCGCGGTCCGGAAAGAGTAAAGTATAAACTCGATTTTTATGAGCAACTTTTCAAAAGAGCAGAAGAGATGCGTAAAAAGAAAAAGAACATTGTTGTAGTCGGAGATTATAATACTGCGCATAAAGAAATTGATCTAGCTCGTCCGGGACCGAATATGAAAACAAGCGGTTTTCTTCCCGAGGAAAGGGCTTGGGTCGATAAAATTATTGAAATGGGTTATGTTGATATTTTCAGAGAATTCAATAGCGAACCCGGACAATATACCTACTGGGATGTGATCACGCGTGCACGAGAAAGAAATACAGGCTGGCGAATAGATTATTTTATGATCTCTGAAGAAATGAAAAAAATGGCTGTGAATGCAACCATTCATCCATTAGTTATGGGAAGTGATCATTGTCCGATTGAACTTGAAATTAAGTTATAAATAAAAAAGCCGGTCGATAAACCGGCTTTTCTATTTTTATGATAGCATTATTTTATGCCAGCTTTCTTTTACAGGTATTTGCCACTTTGTTTTTAATTCTGATTTTTTCTCGATCAGATTATTAAAAACAATTGTCTCTTCCGTAATTGTCCGGCTTTTAACAATTCTTCGAATTTATTTTTAGGCAACAATTTTATTGCATCCTGATCTTTATATGCCAGCAAGAGTCTGTTCATGAAATTCACATTCATTTGACTTTCCATTTTTTTCAAAAAGTTGAAACATTTGTCTATAGAACATCCAGATGCTGATGTTTTACTTTCATCGATCATAATTACAATAAAGCGATCGTGTAAGACTTCAAAGCTTCCTGACAATGCAACATTATGTGCTGTCCACTCGGAAACAAATTTCTCTAATTCTGATCTTAAATTACTTTGCTCCTCTGTTGTTAATTCACGATCTGATTGATAGATCCAGATTCTTGAATTTTCGGAGAGTGCTGTTGAGGGTAAATACATTTTTTTAACTAATAACTATTAACTAATAATCGATAACTACTGCCCATTCTTAAGATGGACTGTTTTTTTTATTTAATTTTAGGTGTTGCGATGATGGTGGATTTGGTGATCTCGCCGTTTTTATAAATTACTTTTTTTGTAACGTTTGAGTCTTCATGAAGGATCCATTCACCTTCTTCTGAATCATTGACAAATTTTCCTTCGCGAAGTATTGCACCTTTCGGATTATATTCTTTTGCTGAACCGTTCAGAACGCCATCGGAATAAGTGTATTCAACTGATGGTTGTCCGTTTTGTAAATACCAGATTGCTTTACCATCCTTTTTTCCATTCTTAAATGTTGCTTCTTCCTGAAGTTTTCCATCATCATAATAGGCTTTTCTGTTACCATGTAGGATTCCATTCACGTAATTCTCAACTGACTTTATTTTATTGTTAGTACCATAAGTCGTTTTTTGTCCATGGAGAGAATCATCCTTATAAGTTGCATCAACAGAGATCATTGTTCCGGGACCAAATTTTAATAACGAACCATTCTTTTTTCCGTTTTTGAATTCTTCGAGAGAAGTGATCAATCCGGTTGAACTGTAATTCCGCCAGACACCTTCTTTAACGTTGGATTTCATACTGCCTTGTGATACAATAGTACCCTTAGGATTTTTAATCGTCATATGAACTAGTTGCGGATCGTTATTGTCTTTTTCGAAAGTAGTATCATTCAAAAAGTTGTCTTCAACCTTGAATGGCTTTACCTGATCACTCTTTGGAATCTGGGCGAATGCTGTGAAAGGAAACAGCAGCAATAAAACTATTTTATAGCTTTTCATCATATTATTTTGAAGTGTAAAGATAAGGTTTATTGACGCAAAAAATACAAGTGTAAAAATGATGTTTATATGAAAAATGTGGTGTGATTTTATACTATTTCTATCTTTGGAACATGAAAGTTGACATCAGAATTGCATTGCCCGCAGACTATAAACTAATTACTAAAGTTGGACATGATACGTTCTACGAAACCTGGAAGGATGTCAATACTCCTGCGGATATGGCAGTGTATCTGAAAAAAGCTTTTGACCCAAAAGTTATTTTATCAGATCTTGAAAATCCGGCAAATACTTTTCTCATTGCAAGTATAGGCAATGAAGTTATAGGTTATGCAAAAATTCGCCGCGACAGAACCTATGATGAGTTCAAAGGAGAACCGGCAATTGAAATTGAACGGATCTACGTTTTCAATAAATATCAACGACAGAAAGCCGGACAATTATTGATGGATGAATGTCTGCGAATCTCAAACGAAGAAAATTTTACCTGGCTTTGGCTCGGAGTAAATATTGATAACCACAAAGCAATCAACTTTTATAAAAAATATGAATTTGTTATTTTTGGAGAAAAGGGGTTTCAGTTGGGAGATGCGGTGGATACGGACTATTTGATGAAGAAGAAAATTGGTTAATATTTCGTCAACCAGGACAGAGTTCTGGTTAACTCACCTGTCATAAAAATCCTTCTTCTTCAGCAACTTCAAATCCTGAAGAATAGAAGATTTCACATTGATCTGAAAGTTGTAACTCTCTTGTCCGCCGAATGGGATCCAGTTCATACGCATTTCCCAGCAGTGAAGGTCGCGGTAGATATTCAGACTCATGTTTGTGAAACGCCCATCAGATAAATCGTACCAGGAATTGAAGCCAACTTTCCACTGACTTGTTATACTGAGGTCACCATTAAAACTTGCACTTTGTGTGAGTGTTTTATTTAGTCCGCCACGTTTAGAATAATTCATACTGTAACTTACACTCAGATTATATGGGATATCGAAATCTACAAATTCATCAGGATGCTGATTGATGTAATCAATTTCTTCCTGTGAATATTTTCCTGAGTTTTCTTTTTTCTTCGATCTGTTAAGTGAAAAATTCATTGACACGGTTGAACTTGTTAATCGCACCAAACGACCATCCACTTCATATTGAAATTTATCATAGTCATTGCTTTCAGAATCGTAGGCATATGGATCAAGTGTGCTGTTAAAATTAATTCCAACTTTGTCAAAGAGAGTAGTACGGGCTGATAAATTGAAAACACTTAGTTTCATTGAATCGGCAATAAGATTATAGCCACCTGCTAAACGTAGACTTTCAAGTAGTTTTACTTTTTTTGTTACTGCACCGGTATCTGAATTCGTTTTCACTTTCATCTCAAGATTATTGTCGAGAGAAAATCCGAGGTTGGCAAATTTTCCATTCGAAGGACCGCCATAAACAGAATTCTGGAAAATACTATACGTTCTGGTATTTCCATCCGTATCAGTCTGAATTGTTTTATAGTAACCATATCTTTCTTCTCCAAAATCAGGGCGATATGTTATTGAAGCAGCAGGTGTCATAACATGTCTGATGGCTGTGATCGGTCCCTTACTAAGTTGATACATTCCATAGATCCGCGTCGAGATTCCTGCACTTACATTGTATTCGTAAGCATGCTGCGGTTTTTCAACTGTGAAAGTATCAACTGAATTTGTTTCAGTATTCCATCGGTACTGAGTTGTCTTTAGGTATAATCGTTCAGTAAAATTCACTGATGGTGAGAAGTTGATATATTTTAATACATTGAATGAAGTTGAAAGTGGAATACTTGCTCTCAATCCGTTCTTCAGATTCGTCAATGAATTTTCAGCAAAAAGTAAGGTGTCCTTTGTTTCTATGTAATTGATCGTATTCAAAGATAAACTCGTTCCGATCTTTTCATACCAGCGCTGAACACCGAATGCATTCTTCCTTTTGAAAGGAGAAATTCTGGAAATATTAAAACTGAAATCAGGAGCAGAGATGCGGATATCTCTTGTAATTGTATTTTGTGAATGTTGAATTCCTGCACTCAGGTTCATTGGCTTGTCAGGAAAATTATATGAATAGGAAATTGATGACTGAAGTGTATTCGACAAATAATTATTTACACTACTGATCGTATTCTTATAATAATTTGAAGTTCCGGCATTCACTGATGCAGAAAACGTACTGTTTGGACTCGATTTGTTATCCTTGATATGAGTCCAGTTAACATGATAATCTTTCGTCAATGAATAATCAGGTAATTCTTCTTCACTGTTAACTGTATAAGCATATGTTAATTGCAGCCGTCCGGAATATCTGTATCTTTTTTTATATGACGAAGTGGCCTCAAGAGTGTAACTTCCTTTTGTATAAATATCACTTGTCAATGCAAGATCAAAATGATCACTGAATCCGAAATAATATCCAAGATGCTGAAAATAAAATCCACGCTGCGCAGATTCACCGAATGCAGGAAAAATTATTCCTGAACTTCGTCCAACTTTATTAGGAAAAAAACCGAAAGGAATAAGTATTGGAGTAGGGATCTGTTCAATTGTAAGGTAAGCCGGACCGGTTACGATTTTGTTTTTGCTGATCACCTTCAGTCGCCGGGATGTAATGGCAAAATGCGGTGTGTCGAGATTACAAGTTGTATACTGACCATTCTTGATGTAAAAATTATTTTCCGGATCTTTTTTCACAACTTCTCCATGAATAAAGCCATCGCCTTCCTGTGTAATTACATAATTGATCCGTCCTTTCTTGGTCTGAAAGTTATATCGAATGGAATTTGACCTGAACTTTTGTTCCGCCTGAGAGAAATTTGGAGAGCCCTTTAAAACTCCGGAACTGTCTTTTGTTCCTTCAGCAAATAGTTCCTTATTCTGCATATCGATAACGATATAATCAGCTTCAAGATGTAAGTCCTCATAATCCACAGTTGCCTCTCCATACAAGTAAACGATCTCATTTTCAAGGTTTACTCTAATGGAATCTTTCGCATGGTATTTGATTTTAGACTTAATAACCTCATCAGATTCTGCAGTCGTATCCGTTTGCAATGAATCAACAGCAATCACCGTTGAATCGTTGACATTGAGCTTAAGTGTATCGGTTTGAACCGTACTATCGGGCACAATTGATGTACCTAAATTATCTGTCTCTGAACCAACAACAAGTTGTTGAAAAAGAAGCATTAAAATAAGCAATATGAAGAGTGATATTTTAGATACTTGTGAAAACAAATCCTGTCAATTTTCTCGCGTTTCGGTGCCAAAACTAAACAAAAAAAAACTACTGCCTTTTTATCTTTTACGAATCGTCGTTTTATCTTCTGCGGTTCTGCTATTGAGTTCCTTCAATCCGCCTAAAACAAAGCCTTTCGGAATTACAAAAGTCGTGATAGATGCCGGTCATGGTGGACATGATTCAGGCTGTTTGGGTAAAAAGTCGAAAGAGAAGGACATAGCCTTAAAGGTTGCTTTGAAGTTAGGAGAATATATTTCCGAGAAATTTCCGGATGTTAAGGTCATCTATACCCGGAAAACAGATGTTTTCATCGAATTAAATGAACGTTCTGCAATCGCCAACAACGCAAAAGCAGATCTGTTTATTTGTATCCATTGCAATTCAGCATGTTACTACAATAAAAAGAAGAAAAAGGAAGAATGTAATCAGGCAACTTCAGGTGTTGAAACATGGGTAATGGGATTGCATATGACGGAAGCGAACCTGGAAGTGGCAAAACGTGAGAACGAGGTTGTTCTCCTGGAAAAAGATTACACAAAAAAGTACGATGGCTTCGATCCGAATAGCCCGGAAGCAAATATTATTTTTTCACTATATCAAAATACATTTCTTGACCAGAGTCTGAAAATGGCATCACATGTTCAGCAGGAAATGAAAGCGAAAGGTCGGACCAGTCGCGGAGTAAAGCAAGCCGGATTTCTAGTTTTGTATAAGACAACCATGCCCAGCGTTTTGATCGAGACAGGTTTCTTGTCAAATGCTGAAGAGGAAAAATATCTGGCTTCAGCAAAAGGCCAGGAGGAAACAGCAACAGCAATTTTTAAAGCTTTTAAAGCATATAAAAATTCTGTAGAACAAGGCCGAACAGGAAATGAAGGAAGTGTTAAAGCTCCTGATGATACTGCAGAAGTTTTGCCTGAGAAAGAAATAGATAAGACAGTTCTTCATCAGGACCCGATAGAGGTTAAAAACCCTGAAATGGAAAATGATTTTTTCTGGGCAGTTCAGTTTTATGCTTCCCCTGTGAAAATTTCAAAGACAAGTTCTAAATTCAAAGGACTCAAAGAGATACGGGAAACCAAAGAAGGAAAGACGTACAAATATACGACAGGAGAAGTTCAGGAACTTGATGATGCGGTTACACTACAAGAGAACGTCAGAAAAAGGCTTTAAAGATGCCTTTGTAATTGGTTTTTATAATGGTAAAAAAATCAGTTACAAAGAAGCATTCGAGATTTCAAAAAGAAGTAAATGCCATCAATGGAGCGTGACTAAAGGATTTTAGTTACTTTTAGACACTGTTTTAGCCATCAAAAATAAATAGAGAGCCGGTAAAATTTATGAAGTTTTCAAGAGAAGTAAGAATAGGATTGATTATGACTGTAGGAATTGCTGTCCTGTTTTGGGGAGTCAATTATCTGAAAGGTATTGATTTCTTTACACGTCAGCGTTCAGTCTTTGCTGTTTACAACCAGGTTGAAGGACTTACTTCCACAAATCCCGTAATGGTAAATGGAATGAAAGTGGGCATGATCTATCAGCTCGATCTGCAACCAAACGGTCAGATCATTGTTAGTATGCATGTGACCAACAAAGTATTCGTTCCGAGAAATTCAAAGGCAGAAATTTTCAGTACTGATCTGTTAGGTTCGAAAGGAGTCAGACTTGTATTTGGCGACAGCAAAGAAGACATGGTAGATGGCGATACATTATCTGCCGGTGTTCAACTTAGTCTCTCTGATCAGGTAAATGCACAGGTAGCACCCATAAAAGCAAAAGCAGAAAGTCTTCTTTCGTCTATCGATTCAATCTTACTTACAGTTCGGGCTGTCTTTAATGAGAATACAAAAAATAATTTGAGACGATCGTTCGAAAGTATCAGCAACTCTCTGATCTCTATCGAACATGTTGCCGGAAGCATGGACACAGTTCTTGCCAAGCAAGGTCGACTGCGTGTTATCTTCGATAACATTGAGTCGATCACAACAAATCTGAAAAACAATAATGAGAGTCTTACAAAGATCATCACGAACTTCAGTTCTATTTCCGATACACTTGCAAAATCAAAATTAGCTGAAGCAGTTGATCATACTTCAAGAACACTGGAACAAACTTCTGCATTACTGGAAAAAGTAAACAAAGGCGAAGGTTCGCTCGGTATGCTTGCAAACAACGATAGTCTCTACAATAATCTCAATTCATCAGCCCACAATCTCGATGCATTGCTTAAAGATTTCCAGGCGAATCCGAGGAAGTATTTGAAGGTGTCGGTTATTTCATTTGGAAAGTAGTTCAAAGTTCAAAGTTCAAGGTTCAAAGTGGCATCCTACGAAGCATCAACTTTGAACTTTGAACCTTGAACGTTCAAACATCAAAATCATGCTCTCACAACTCCTCTTCACCCTCATCCTCGCTGCAGCAGTCTACCTGTTCACGAAAAATATCAGGAAGTTGATCCGCAATATCAGATTGGGGCGGAATATAGATCGCTCTGATCGGAGTGGGGAAAGATGGATGACAATGATCCGTGTGGCATTGGGTCAATCGAAAATGGTGACTAAACCTATTGCCGGATTTTTACATATCATTGTTTACGCCGGATTTGTAATTATAAATATTGAAGTTCTTGAAATTCTTATTGACGGATTATTCGGTACACACAGGATCTTAAGTTTCGTCGGACCGTTGTATGATTTTCTCATAGGCAGTTTTGAAATACTTGCATTGTTAGTATTACTTGCTTGTGTTGTTTTTCTGATCAGAAGAAATATTATCAGAATAAAAAGATTTACAATGCGTGAACTGACTTCATGGCCGCGCACGGATGCAAATCTGATCCTTATCACCGAAATATTATTGATGTCTGCTTTTCTTACTATGAATGCAACTGATTATGCTTTGCAGGGTAGGGGAATAGGACATTATGTTCAGGCAGGAGCATTTCCTGTGAGTTATTTTTTGTCAGGATATTTCGCCGGATTTTCTGATCATTAACTTGAACTGATAGAAAGAATTTGCTGGTGGTTTCATATCATCGGAATTTTAGCATTCCTGAATTATCTGCCATACTCAAAACACTTACACATACTACTTGCTTTTCCAAATACGTATTACAGTAACTTGGAAAAGAAAGGCAAGTTTACGGATATGGAAAATGTTTCCAGAGAAGTGAAGCTAATGATGGATCCAGCTGTTGTTTTGCCTGACCCATCTCCGTCGATGCCACAAAAATTTGGTGCCAAGGATGTTAATGATCTTAGCTGGAAACAACTGATGGATGCGTATTCGTGTACAGAATGCGGGCGATGCACTGCTGAATGTCCTGCGAATCAAACAGGAAAATTATTATCACCACGAAAGATCATGATGGATACCCGTGATCGTCTGGAAGAAGTTGGAAAAGGAATTGATAAAAATGGCGCTGATCACAAAGATGAAAAATCATTGTTCAGTTACATTACAGAAGAAGAATTGTGGGCATGTACAAGTTGTAATGCATGCGTACAGGCTTGTCCGGTGAACATCGATCCGTTAAGTATTATCATCGATATGCGTCGCTACTTAGTGATGGAAGAAAGTAAAGTTCCATCTGAATTAGCGGGAATGTTTACAAGAGTTGAGAATAATGGCGCGCCGTGGCAGTTTGCGCAGGCGGATAGGGCGAAGTGGACGGAAGGGAACTGAAAAATGAAATGAATGAAGTGAAATGAAGTTAAATGAAGTGAAGTGAAGTGAAAAAGAGGTACGGCTGAAATACAAATTTTATTTACGAAAGAAAAATGCAGATACAAACAATGGCCGATTACGCCGCACGAAACGAAAGCCCTGAAATACTTTTCTGGGTGGGGTGTGCCGGCAGTTTTGATGAGAGAGCACAGAAGATCACTCGTGCTGTTGCGAAGATATTGCATCATTGCGGAGTGAAGTTTGCTGTTTTGGGAACGGAAGAAAGTTGTACGGGTGATCCGGCTAAGCGTGCAGGGAATGAATTCCTTTTTCAGATGCAGGCAATGATGAACATTCAGGTGCTCGATGGATATGGAATAAAAAAGATCGTTACTGCTTGTCCGCATTGTTTTAATACATTGAAGAATGAATATCCTGATCTCGGTGGAAATTATGAAGTAGTCCATCATTCGCAACTTATACAAGCGCTATTCGACGAAGGGAAATTAAAAGTAAGTGGCGGACCATTCGCTGGTAAAAAAATTACATTCCACGATCCTTGTTATTTAGGAAGAGGAAATGATGTTTACGAAGCTCCACGAAATGTAATAGAAAAACTCGACGGTGCATTTTCTGAAATGAAACGTTCACGCGCAAAAGGATTTTGTTGCGGTGCCGGTGGTGCACAAATGTTTAAAGAACCTGAAAAAGGAAATAAAGACGTAAACATCGACCGTACAGAAGAAGCACTTGCTTTGAATCCCGATGTGATTGCAGTTGGTTGTCCGTTTTGTATGACGATGATGACGGATGGGGTGAAGAATTTTAACAAAGAAGATTCTGTTAAGGTATTAGATATAGCGGAGTTGATTGCGCAGGCGGGGGATTTGTAGTTGCTATTGGCTTACTCTTAAACTTACTCTTACTCTAGACTTACATTGCATTCATTAGCTTCCATGTCATTTTTTCAATGCGGTTTGTCCAACAATGCGAAAAATGCTTATTGAACACTTTCTATTTCCATGATCAGGTAATTTCAGTTATATTTTTCATTCATTCTCCATTTTCAACACTCATTAAACCCATATTCACCCTCATTTCCCCCTTTTTACAAAACCCTGACCCTAATCTCTTTGAGTTTTTGGAAATAGTTTTACATTTGAATACTCACTAACACTAACCTAATTTTCAATGAAGAAGTCTCCCTTAGGATTATTCGTTTTTATTTTTACTTGCTTTGTTTTAAATGTTAAAGCACAGATCTTCGAAAACACAAAAGCTGCCGAATTAATTCATGGCGCTGATCTTGTCCGGCTGGATGAGAATCGAAAAACAATTTCATTTGTAAGGTTAAATGTCAATGACCGGTTCTCTGAATCGGAACAACAATTCTGGCTGGAAGAGAAGGTATTGAAATTATCTCCCGGAAATTCTTTTTCACTTTTGAAATCTGAATACGATAATATTCAGATGAAACATAATCGTTTCAAACAATATTACAATTCAGTTCCTGTTGAATACGGAATATTTTATATTCATGTTAAAGGCGGCCTGGTACAATCCGGAAATGGAGAAGTATATGACGTAAAAAATTTAAATGTAAGTCCGGGAATAACAAAGTCTCATGCCTTTGATCTTGCTCTGGATTTTTTTCCTGCAAGTTTATATAAGGATGAACAGAATGATGGACTAGGCGAGATGGAAAGAGGCGGAGAACTTGTGATCTATCCGTACAAAAATACTTTTCGGCTTGCTTACAAATTCGACATCTATGCTTACGAACCGGAATACAAACGTGCCTGGGTCTACATCGATGCACATACGGGCGAAGAACTTTCACAAGTTAACCGAATCCATACAGCTGATGTTGTAGGTACAGCAAATACGGCTTACTGCGGAGTTCAGTCAATCACAGCAGATCAACAGAGTGCAAATTTGTACAGACTCAGGGAAAGTGGTCGTGGAAATGGTATTCAGACTTTGAATCTTAATAATGGAAGTAATTATCCGGGCGCTACAGATTTTACTGATACAGATAATAACTGGCAATCAGTAACCATTGATCAATATGCTTATGATGCACATGCAGGCGCAGAAGCAACGTATGATTTTTATTTATCGAGGTTCGGAAGAAACTCAATTGACAATGCAGGTTTTCAGATCAGGAGTTATGTTCATTACGGTTCAAGTTTTGTCAATGCTTTCTGGGATGGAACTCAGATGACATACGGTGATGGAGATGGAATTGATTACAACCCTTTAACAACAACGGATATTGTCGGACATGAGATCACTCACGGTCTCACGGAATTCACAGCCGGACTTATTTATTCAGGCGAGTCTGGGGCATTGAATGAATCTTTCAGTGATGTTATGGGTGTTACTATTGATCACGCTTTGAATCCAACAACAGCTAACTTTTTAGAAGGTGAACAATGCAGCGTAACGCTGACACCATTCAGGAATATGGGAGATCCGAATCAGTATGAGTGTGCGGATACTTATGGCGGACTTTATTGGAATTTTGGAGACGTTGTGCATTATGATAGCGGCGTGCAGAATTTCTGGTATTACTTACTTTGTAATGGCGGAACAGGAGTGAATGATAATACTGATGCTTATACGGTAAACAGTATTGGTATGACAGATGCAAGTGCTGTTGCTTACAGAAATCTGACTGTTTATCTGACTCCATCTTCAACTTTTGCAGACGCGAGATTTTATGCAATTCAATCTGCGATTGACCTTTTCGGAAATTGTTCTCCTCAAGTCATTGAAGTTACAAATGCATGGCATGCAGTTGGAGTAGGTGGTGTATTTTCAAATGCTGTTATCGCTCAATTTTCTGCACCGCAACTTGATTTTTGTGTTATGCCGGCGACCGTGAATTTCGTAAATACAAGTTTGAATTCTACAACTTACCTATGGAATTTCGGCGATGGTGGAACTTCCACTTCTGCTAACCCTTCTCATACTTACACAACTGCCGGTAGTTTTACGGTCACACTTTATGCATCGGGCACAACTGCCTGTTCAACGAGTGATACACTTATTCGTACTGCATATATTGATGTTTCTAATGGGGGCGGACCAATCACTGCAAATTGTACTCCCGGTAACACTACTAATTGTTGTAATATTGGGATCAACGAATTTCATTTCGGTACGATCAATTCAACTTCAAATGATGCCACTGAAGGTTACAAAGATTTTACATGTACTTACAACACAACTTTAACAGCCGGTGATGCTGTTCCAATAAGTGTTCTGACTTCGACTACAACATCTGAAAATGTAAAAGCCTGGATCGATTATAATAATGATGGTGTTTTTGCAACTAATGAACTTGCGTTTTCTTCTCTGTCAAGAGTAAGAAACCATAATGGTGTTGTTTCTACGCCAACTACAGCTGTACTGAATACACCGCTAAGAATGCGTGTGAGTGATGATATTTCTACGAATACTACATACACAGCGTGTACAACTTTGCAAAACGGTCAAGCGGAAGATTACACTGTAACATTCGTTCCAAACACACTTGCACCTGTTGTAGATTTTTATGCGCAGGATACTCTGATCAATCCCGGCTCTTCAACAACATTTTTTGATATGAGCATTCATGCGCCAACTTCCTGGCAATGGTATTTTCCGGGTGGTACGCCGTCTTCCTCTACGCTAAGAAATCCTGTAGTCACTTATAGTACTGTTGGTACTTATCAGGCAACATTGGTTGTTGCAAATGGATTCGGAAATGACAGTATTACCAAACTTACATATATTGATGTCGTAAGTCAGATAAATTTATGCAGTGGAATAACTACTACTGTCGCGCCCAACGGACAACTTTATGATTCGGGCGGTCCGACAGCAGAGTATCAGGATAATGAATTCTGTACATTGCTTATTGATCCGGGCTGTGCAATAAGTATAACGCTTACATTCTCTTCTTTTGTTACTGAAGGTGGGTATGATTATCTGCGTGTATATGATGGCTCTTCAACATCAGGTACTTTGCTGATGAATTTGAGTGGAAGTAGTTCGCCACCGGCAGTGACTGCAACTTCAGGACAAATGTACATTGTATGGGATTCAGATGGGTCAGTAACTGAACCGGGTTTCTCTGCTTCCTGGGCTTCAAATATTGTTAGCTCTGCTCAGGTAGTGGCATCATATTCGGCCAGCACAACTACACCACCGTTAAATTCTTCAGTTACATTCACAGATAATTCAACAAATGGCCCGTCAAACTGGCAATGGGATTTTGGTGATGGTGGAACATCTATTTTACAAAATCCATCTCATGCTTATACTGCTTCAGGTGCTTATCAGGTAAGGTTGATTGCTTCTAACTGTTCTACAATTGATACAACGTTCGGCACTATCAATGTACAATTACCGCCTGCCATAAATGTTTCTCCCGGATCAATCAATACTTCTCTTTCCTGTGGTGATTCTATCGTTATTCCTGTCACGATCTCTAATTCCGGTAGTGGACAAATGGAATTTGAAATTGATGGATTAGGTTCACCAACAGATACAGTCAACATACTTGCATTTATCAATGGTGTTGATATGTCAACAGAATATCCGAATACGATTGCAGCAATAGGAAGTTCATTTTCCAATTATACACTTACACAATTTACCGGTACAGATTCTGCAGGCTTACGGTCCGCACTAACTGGAAAAAATGTACTCTTATTTCCTGAACAGGAAACTGGATCGATCAACTTCTATCCGGCCTTATCCAATGTTGTAAACGATTTTCTAATCGCAGGAAATACAGTGATCTTATGTGGATCATCATCGAATACTTCGTACCTGAGATTATCAGATATGAATCTGTTCACCGGACTTTACATTTCATCTACAACTTCAGGAAATCTGATAACGAATGATACAACTGATGCCATTACCGATCAGGTTCCATTAAGTTTTACTTCTCCTAATCTTGCGAATTATTATGATTTTACTAATTCAGATAAGGTTGAATTAATCAGTTATAACAGCTACGATGTTGTTTCATATAGAAATGTTGGCTCGGGAAAAGTAATTTATGTAGGATTTGATTTCTATTCATCAAATACTGTTGCAGACAGGATCATGTCAAATGCTGTGAGAAATGCAACCACCAGTTCCGGACTTCCTGATTACCTTTCCGTTTCACCTACATCCGGAACAGTAAATGTCGGTGGATCAACAATCGTTTATGTAACAATTAACACAGCAGGAATGCCTGCAGGAACATACAATACACAGTTCTCAATTATTTCAAATGATCCGGCAAATCCAACAATAAGTTATCCGGTACAATTCACAGTTTCGGGAACTGCTAATGTTATTTTTTCTGATTCATGTGCACTTTTCAGTACGATCATGCAATTCGGAACGGATCGGGATACAATTATTATTCTCAATACAGGATGTGATACACTTAATGTTTCTTCGATCTCAAGTTCAGAGCCGGCATTTACATTTTCACCATCTACTTTCGCAATTCCAAATGGCGGTTCAGCGCCTTTGATCGTTACATTTAATCCGCAATCAATTGGAAGTTATTCCGGCAACCTTACGTTAAATACTAATGACGGTGTTCAGAATATTTGCCTTACAGGCGCAGCAGGTGCAGCTCCTGTTATTGATTTTTATCCTGCTACCATAACTTCAAATTTAAATGCATGCAGTGGCTCGATCACAATTCCTTTATGGGTAATCAATCGCGGAGGAAGTGATCTTGATTTCGAGATCGGTGGAGGAAGCAGTTCCGGTTCAAAGAGAATATTGTCAATGATGTATGGTGTAGATGTGACAAGAGAATATCCAAATACAATAAATGCAATCAAATCACATTTTTCAGGACATACTTTTGATTCAACTTTCACTTCTGATCCGGTAATACTTCAAAGTCTGTTGACAAATTTTGATGTGTTGTTATTCCCGGAGCATGAAACTAATGCAGGTTACTATTCATCCATTGCAACAGTTGTTCAGGATTTTGCTGATAATGGTGGGGTTGTAATTGTTTGTGGTTCTATCGGTACGGGTATTCAAACAAGAGTATTTGACATGGGATTATTCTCCGGAACTTATGTCGGGAATGTAAACTCAGGAGGAAATTGCATCGTTAATGATACTTCAGATAGTTATATGGATAATGTACCTGCGACCTTCCCTGTATCAAATTCAACATTCTTTCTAGATATCACTAATTCTGATAAAGTGGAATTAGTATCTTATAATGGATATGATGTAGTTTCTTATCGCGATTATGGAAGTGGAAGAGTTATGTATGTCGGTTATGATTTTTATGATACCAGCAGCGCAACATCTTATATAATTTCTAATGCAATAAGATTCGCAAATACAAACGGTCTGCCGGATTGGCTTTCTATCGATCTTGCCGACGGAACTGTAACACCATCTGATTCTATTCTGATCTATGTAACGTTGAATTCTTCTTCATTAGCAGGAGGGACTTATTCAGATTATATCTATGTTACTTCAAATGATCCATTACATCCTTTGGATTCAGTACCTGTAATTTTAAACGTTGGATTTAATCCTTGTGCTAATTTTGAACACACCGATGTAAGTACGTGTACCGGTGTTGTCAATTTCACGGATGAGTCTTTCAATAATCCAACTTCATGGAGCTGGACTTTCGGAGATGGTGGCAATTCTTCTTTACAGAATCCTTCACATGTGTATACTGCGAATGGTATGTATAATGTAAAATTGGTGAGTTGTAATTCTTATGGCTGTGATTCAATAACGATATCTGTTCTGATCTCAAATGTTGGGGGGCCTCTTCCCGCTGTATGCTTGCCGGCAACAACTGCTTATTGTTGCAATATGGGAATTACAAATTTTGAATTCTATACGATAAATAATTCAACCAATGATGCTATTGATGGATACGTTGATTACTCATGTACAATTGGTACGACTTTGAATGTGTCAGGTACATATCCTATTTATATCACAACAGGATTAACGTACAATGAAAATGTGGTTGCATTCATTGATTATAATAATGACGGTTCGTTTAATCAGACAACAGAGAAAGTCTTCGAATCTCTGAATGTATTGACAAACCATTTTGGTTTCGTAACCGTACCATCAAATGCTGTAATTAATTCACCATTAAGAATGCGAATTATGTCTGACTATTATACAAATGCCACACCTGTGCCATGTACAAATATACAATACGGACAAACCGAAGATTACACAATTACTTTATTGCCGAATACAGTTCCGCCAATTGCAGACTATGTGGCCTCAGTTATAGGATCTTGCTCAGGTGAAGTGCATTTTTCAGATAGTTCGTTGAATTATCCGACAGCATGGTCATGGGACTTCGGTGATGGCAACACTTCTACAGCACAAAATGCTGTTCATTATTATTCAGCATCGGGAACTTATAACGTCACATTAACTGTAACAAATCCTTATGGAACTGATTCTTATGTTTCAAGTGTAACTGTTCAGGTAACACCTGTTGCGATCAGCATCACCGGAACAAGAATGCCAAACCAGATGTTGCAATTCAATGGTATTTCAGCAGGTGCAACTTCATTCAACTGGGACTTTGGTGATGGTTATTTTGCAGGATTGCAAAATCCAACACATGCATATGCTTCAAATGGAATTTACATTGTGGCATTGACAGTTCAAAACGGTTCATGTACTGTTACAAAGTATGATACTCTGGAAATTGGAGTGATTGGTGTTGAAGAATTACTTTCGGAAGAAAATCTTGTCATTTCGCCGAATCCTTTCAGTGACGAAGTATCGATTAACTATTCAGTCATCGGAGGAAAAAAAGTTACTCTTCAGATCACAGACATTACCGGAAAATTAATTCGTAATCTCGTACTCGACGAAATCCAAACTGCCGGAGTTCATAAATATACCTTCAAAGGAAATGCAGAAGGCGTTTACCTCGTTCATCTTTTAATAGGAGAGGATTTGGTTACCAGGAAAGTTGTTAAGGTAGCCGGAAATTAAAAGTGAAAAACGAAAAGTGAAAAGTGAAAAATTGCTTCGTAGGTGACTACGAAGCGATTTTTCACTTTTCACTTTTCACTTTTCACTTAAATAAACCTATTCCCCCCACATCCTTTCCCAAAGCGCCTTCAAAGCCTTCTTCCCGGACCCTTCAATCCGTCCACGTTGAATTACCATATCATTGTTAGCATCTTCACCAAGCATGAAGCGGAAAACAAAATTGGATTCGTAATTGTCCCAGCCGGAGGTCTGACCAAAACGAATGTCGCTGAAATAAACCTCACCCTTGATTGAATCGATAACGTAGTAACCTTTCGCAAAACGTTTTAATTTCTCTATACTTTCATCTTCAGGAAGATTTTTTAATATACCTTCATTCTGTGCGTGAAAAATAAATTTTACATCACCTGTTTTATCAAAAACAGATTTATAACCTGTGTAAAATCCACTGTCTGTTTTTGCAACGAGATACCAGAGAAAATTATTCAGTGGAGTAGGTGTAGTGAAATAATCTGATGTATTCAATCCCTGCTTTGCAAGTTGTTTTTCTGTATTTGAATGAATATATATTTTATCACATACTGCCATTATCAGATACATACCACAAATGATAAATGCTCCTTTCGTCCATTTATCTCTGGCGGGATTATCATTTTTCAGGATCAACAAAGCTATTGAAGAGACCAGTAATGCAATTGTAAAGAAAGGATCAGCAACGAAAAGTAAATTGAAACTTACTCGTAAATGATCGAAAGGTTCAAGCCAGCCGGTACCGTAGCACGTAAAGGAGTCAATTATGATATGTATGAAATTTCCTGATCCGAAAATCAATAGCCAGTCTTTGAAAAGCATTGTAGCACTCCGGTTGTATCTTGAAAACAGGAAGGCAAGCAGAGGACTCAAAAGCAGGGCGAACAATATGGAATGGGTGAATCCTCTATGGGCTAAAAGTGAGTCGGCCTGGTTCATGTAAAGAGATGTAATCACATCAATATCAGGGATATTATTTGCAATTGCTCCCCAAAGCATTGCTTTTTTACCGATTTTTTTACCTGCAATTGCATCTCCGATACAAGCCCCAATAACCGTGTGTGTCAATGAATCCATTGTTCTGCCTTCTGTGTTAATTTGTTGGCAAAAGTAGAGTTTTGAAAAGCATTAAAACGTAACTTCGCCGAAAATTTATCAAATGGAGGTAGGAAACAACAAAGTAGTGACTGTGACATATCAGCTTCACTCGAATTTGCCAACAACTGAAAAAGCTCATGTGGAAACTGCTGATAAAAGCAATCCGCTACGCTTTATTTATGGCGCAGGAATGATGATACCGGGTTTTGAAAAAGGCCTCTCAGGTAAATCAACCGGAGATTCTTTCGGTTTCACAATTAATCCGGAAGACGGTTATGGAGAAAATGATGCATCGGCAATCATTGATCTCCCAATTGATATCTTCAAAGTGGATAATGTGATTGATTTGAATTTACTGAAGATCGGAAATGTTTTACCGATGAGTGATAATTCCGGAAATGTTCTGAATGGAAAAGTTATTTCTTATGATGACAAAGCTGTAAAGATGGATTTCAATCATCCTCTTGCCGGACATGAACTACATTTCACAGGAGAAATTATCGAAGTGCGCGAAGCTACTGAAGAAGAAGTCTCTCATGGACATGTGCATCATGGAGATGAGCATGGACATTAATAAATACGTTTAATGTTCAAAGTTCAAAGTTCAAAGTTGGCTCCGTAGGTGACTACGAAGCAAACTTTGAACTTTGAACTTTGAACTTTGAACTTTGAACTTAAAACTTAAAACGGCAGATCATCCTTCCCTGAAGGAGCCTGATCAAAATATTCTGGAACTGATTGATCCATACTTCCGCCGCTTGTTGTAGATGCACCATTACGGTCGATCTTCCAGGCTTCAAGTGTGTTGAAATATTTTATTTCACCTTGAGGACTTGTCCATTCTCTTCCACGTAGATTAAAATGTACAGTGATCGTTTCGCCATTCTGAACTCCATCTAACAATCCACAACGGTCTTGTGTCAACTGAAAGCTGATATGTTGTGGGTATTGCGATGAATTATCAGTCAATACGAATTCTTTCTTCTTAAAACGGTCGTTAACAACCTGTTCTTCTTTTTTTACTTTAAGTATTCCTGTGATTTGCATGTTTAGTAATTTTGCGGTAAAAGTAAGCCTTTATAGCCTGTGATTTTTAAAAATATCCAAAAAATCATCAACAATCTCATTATTTGCGGAGAAAACGAGATTTTTGATTTTGTTCATTTTCGATTTTCACTTCGGGCAACTTTCCGTATGTTTATATCCATTTTCAAACAAAAAATCAGGAATCTCAAGCTTATTATGACGCGATCTATCTTCTTTTTTATCCTTACTTTTTCTTCTATTCTCGTTTCTGCGCAGAATCACATTGTCCCTCTGTGGAAAAAAGACTTTAAAAACGGACTAAATTCAATTAACAAAGCTACTTCAGTTAAGTCGGATCGCTTTGGCAACTGTTATGTGCTTGGTACAACGTCTTTGGCCGATAGCACAAAAGACATTCTTGTTGTGAAATATACTACGGATGGATCGGAATTATGGCACCGGCTTTTCAATAATAAATCGAATGGCGATGATTTTCCCAGAGCCATGACACTCGATCTTTATGGCGATGTCTGGGTTTGTGGAATTGCTAAACTGTCGCCTGACAAATGTGATTTTTTAGTCACCAAGTTTTCTAATGAAGGCGTACCGCAATTTGAATATGTATATGATGGTCCCGATCAAATGTATGATGAAGCAAATTGTATAGCAGCAGATAAACTGGGGAATGTTTATGTCGGTGGATATACTACTTCCAGTGACAGTGGACTTGATCTGCTTTTGATGCGATTCTATGCTGATGGTTCTTTAGCGTGGAAGAAAAAATATGCGACATTAAGTCTTGACAATGCAACATCACTCGTAGTTGATGACTCCTGCAATGTTTATGTATGTGGAAACACAAATAATTCTCAGAGAAGTTCTGATATAATTGTAATGAAATATGATTCCGCAGGAAATCAACAATGGTCTCAGGTGTATGATGGCATTTTCAGCGAAAGAGATGCAGCTAACATTATTCGCATTGATGATTCTCTTAATGTTTATGTTTCCGGATTTGTGAATCATACGAATGATCGGTCAGATCTGCCTCTTCTGAAATTCAGTCCTCAAGGTGTTCTGTTAAAAGAATCATTATACAATGGTGTTTCTGCAGATTGTCAGGCAACATCAATCCGGATAGAGGATGAGTTTGCATTTGTTACAGGCAAAAAGATCGAATACAATACTGCTACAACTTCCGGCGTATTATTAAAATATAATAAAGCCGGTAGTGAGAAATTATTTCTGAAAACTCCAACGGATGTTTTTTTCGATGCAACACATCGGTTCGGTAACAGGGAAATTGTATTCGGAACAAAACTTACTCATCCCGAAAGTACATTGATTCCATTTATAGCTGAGATCGATACATTGCCTCAATTCAAATGGACTTTTTCTGATTCTACAGTTTACGGTATCTCGCATTTCGTAGATGTTGAAGTTGATAAAGACAATATTTATTTTCTTGGCGATGATGCCGGTGATGCTACCGGTACGATCAATTTACTTAAATATAAAATTAACACCGAGGCTGAACAAAAAAGAAAGCCCGCAATATATAAATCCAATAAGAGTGGAATTCCAAAAAATAAGTGAACAATTGCTGGCTGAATTCAAAGCAATTGTTGGTGATGAATTCGTTTATACTAATCGTGAAGTTCTCGAACAAAATTCACGGGACTATACTGAAGACCTGAGATTTTATCCCGAGGTTGTAGCTCGTCCTTCCAATGCAGAAGAAATTTCTTTATTGTTAAAGATATGCAATGAAGCTCGCGTGCCCGTTACTCCTCGCGGAGCCGGCACCGGTCTGAGTGGTGGTGCACTTCCTGTATTCGGTGGATTAGTCATTGCAATGGATCGGTTTAATAAGATCATTAAAATTGATGAAAGAAATTTGCAGGCTTTAGTAGAGCCGGGAGTTATCAATCAGGTTTTTCAAAATGCTGTCATGGAGAAAGGTTTGTTTTATCCTCCTGATCCGGCCAGCAGAGGTTCTTGTTTTCTCGGTGGAAATCTGGCCGAAAGCGCCGGTGGACCAAAGGCAGTAAAGTATGGTGTCACTAAAGATTATGTTCTAAATTGTGAAGTCGTACTTCCTACAGGAGAGATCATCTGGACAGGTGCAAATGTTTTAAAAAATTCTACAGGTTATAATCTGACTCAGTTGTTGGTTGGAAGTGAAGGGACACTTGGAATAATTACAAAGATCGTTTTCAAATTACTTCCGCTGCCGACTGAAAATTTACTGATGTTAGTACCATTTTTCAGCAGTGAAAAAGCATGTGAAGCAGTTTCTGCAATTTTCAGAGCAGGATTAACACCATCTGCATTGGAATTCATGGAAAGAGATTGTTTGCTTTATGTAATGAAATATGTAGATGTAAAAATTCCGCTGAAGGATGAAATCAATGCTCACTTATTGATTGAAGTCGATGGTACGGATCGTGATGTCTTATTCAAAGAATGTGAACGGATCTCGGAAATTCTTTACCAATATGAATGTGATGAAGTTTTATTCGCAGATACTGCGCAGCAAAAAGCTGATCTCTGGCGCGCCCGACGATCTGCAGGCGAAGCAGTAAAATCGCATTCAATTTACAAGGAAGAAGATACTGTTGTTCCCCGTGCTGAACTTCCAATACTTTTGAAAGGTGTAAAAGCAATAGGAGCGAAGTATGGTTTCCGAAGTGTGTGTTATGGTCATGCCGGTGATGGAAACTTACACGTAAATATAATCAAGGAAGAAATTTCTGATGAAGACTGGAATACAAAAGTTCCACTTGGAATCAGAGAGATCTTTGAACTTTGCGTTTCATTAGGCGGAACAATTTCCGGAGAACATGGAATCGGATATGTTCAAAAAGGATACATGGATATTGCTTTTAACAAAACACAAATGGATCTTATGAAAGGGATCAAAAATTTGTTTGATCCGAACGGTATATTGAATCCGGGGAAAATTTTCTTGTAGTAAGTAGTGAGTAGCAAGTGGTAAGTAGCACTGCTTTCTTTTGTGCACAAAGATAAATAATTCGCCAAATAATATCAATTGCCAGATAATTGCACTTAATTAATTAAAGCAGAAAATCAATAATAAATTATCAGTAAAGAAATCAATATCCTGAAGTAACTGGTGCTACTCACCACTTACCACTCACCACTCATCAACAAAAGTGAAAAACAAAGTCATCATAATAACCGGTGCATCCGGCGGAATAGGAGAGTCGTTGGCAAAGAAATTTTCTGCTGAAGGTTCTGTTGTTGTTATTGCTGCGCGTCAACTTGAAAAATTAAATCAGTTGAAGACAGCACTCGAAAATTCCGGAGGAAAGGTTCATGCAGTGGCGTGTGATGTAAGTAATGAAGCGCATTGTAAATTACTTATCGATGAAACCATCAGAATGTATGGCCGCATCGATGTACTTATTAATAATGCAGGAATCTCTATGCGTGCACTCTTTAGTGATCTGGATGTTGATGTGATCCGGAAAGTTATGGATGTGAATTTCTGGGGAGCAGTATATTGCACGAAATCTGCTTTTCCATACTTGCTCAAATCAAAAGGAAGTATCGTAGGAATTTCGTCTATTGCAGGAAAAAAAGGTTTGCCCGGACGAACCGGATATTCAGCTTCAAAATTTGCCCTCGAAGGATTTCTGGAAACCATTCGTACAGAAAATCTGAAAAAAGATCTGCATGTTCTTGTTGCTTGTCCCGGATTTACTGCTTCAAATATTCGTCAGTCTGCTTTGGCAAAAGATGGAAGTCAACAAGGCGAATCGCCACGTGATGAAAGCTCAATGATGTCATCCGATGAAGTTGCAAAACATATTTATAATGCCGTTGTAAAACGCAAACGCGACCTCATCCTTACAGGTAATGGAAAGCTAACCGTGTGGCTGAATAAATTTTTCCCCGCCTTCATGGATAAAATGGTTTATAATCATATGGCGAAAGAACCGGATTCGCCATTTAAGTAAGTAAACTTGCATCGAACAAATATCATTTAAATAAATATCTTGAACACTAAGTTCACTAAGTTTTTGGCACAAGAGCACAAGTGAATTTTCAATTATGTGTTCTTGTAATAAAAACTAAGTGATCTTAGTGCTAATTTTTTTCTGTTTCAGATATTTCCCGGCAATTAATGAATCACTTGATCGTCGTCTGCATCTTCCTAACTCCCAGAAACCGATCCTTTTCATTGTAAACATACACTTTGTAAACTCCCTGTTTGTAGAAAGTAATTTCTTTGTAAAACCAATTACTTTCGGGATCTACTTTCATCTTAACTGAGTTGATGAAGGTTTCTTTCTTGTCTATCATCAGATAAATATCAAAAGTAACTTCTGAAGACGCTATTGGATTTTTATGTTTCACAAGCACATTAAAGAATCCACCTTTTTTGCTGATTGAAAAATAACCACTGGGATTAACGGGCGATCCGTCTTTTGCAACTCTTTCACAGAAGATAACATCCTGTGCGTGGAGAGAAATTCCTGCCAACAGGAAGAAAAACAATAGAAGCAGTTTACGGATGTTCATCAAAATTGTGCAGTTAATCGAATGTTCAATTGACGACCTGTCAGATAATTTGGAACAGCATATTTTCTTGCATTTGTAACATCTGTGATCCATGTATATGAAGCAACATTACTCACTTGTAATAAATTGAAGACTTCCAGTCCAACCCACATTGATTCAAAATTCTTCATGAATTTTCCCTGTGGTTTCTTTTTTACTTCGTCGCCGATAAGTTGTTTCGAAAATCCGATATCTACACGACGATAAGTTGGTGTTCTTAACAAATCAGTATACCTGTTGTTTCCAGGAGGTCCAAATGGCAATGCTGTTCCGAAGATCAGACTTAACTGCATTTTGTATGTTGGAAATTTTGGAAGGTAATCCTGGAAAAATACTCCAAATGTCAACCGTTGATCAGCAGGACGCGGGATATAACCGGGTTCCACTTTTGTTGAATCAACCGGTTTGGAATTTGATGTACCGGGAAAAATCTCTTTGCCTTCTTCGTCGAAATATCTGTAATAGAAATCGCCACGGAGGTCTTCTTCCGTCTGCAAATAAGAAACACTTAACCACGATTCTGCTCCAGGTACAAAATCTCCAAAGAGCCGCAGATCGATTCCTTGTGAATAACCTTTGGATGTAAATTGCGGTAAGTACCGCAACCGTAGATTATCTACTTTGTATGGAATCAGATTTTCAAGCGACTTATAAAAAACTTCTGCTGTCAATTTAAATTCGCGACCTAATGCAAGAAAGGTCATGTCTCCACCAATTACTGCATGTATAGACTTTTGAGCCTTTACATCCGGATAAAGTTTTCCGTCAGAACCCCGGAGTTCACGATAGAAAGGTGGCTGATAATAAAAACCGCCGGCTGCACGCAAACTCAGATTTTTTTTACCACGAGGTTTATAAGTAACGGAAACACGTGGCGAGATGATCAGCTCTTCATTCAGATCGGAGTAATTAGCTCTGATACCTGTTGTCAGTACTAATCGCGTGGTATCTGTGATTTGCCATGTATTCTGGATGTATCCATTTATCCGGTGTGTAGTCAGATTATTCTTTCCAATAACAACATCGTTTAATATGATCTGCGGATTCATCGAATCTCTGTATGAATTTATAGAAAATCCTGCAGAGTCATTATAATACCATTCATGTAATTTATCGGAAAAAGTCTCTTGCTGAACTTTTACTCCCCATTGCCATATGCTGCTTTCATTAATGATTTCACCTTTTTGTTCAAGAGAAAAAATTTCTCCATCAAGTGTATTTCTTGCATGATTCAAAAAGGAGCCGACACCGAGATTGAAAGCAACGTTCCCAAAATCATCTTTCCCAAGATCGTTTTCTAACTGATCTAAAAAATATTGTCCGAGGATATCAAAGTTTTCTTCTTCATGCGATTTATAATAAGATCCGATCAGTTTCAGTGACAATTTTGGCTTAGGTTTGAATGTTGCGGAAAAAGAACCTGTAAAGGTTTCGTATTTGTCAAGCTCCTGACCTTCAAAGTAAACAGTGAACCGTTTTGCATCGTTTATCGTTCCGAAATTCGTTTCTCTTGATTGTGGTACGAGATTATATCTGTTGCGTGCATAGTTTCCGAAAACTTCAACATTTAACTTTTTAGAAATGTCGACACCGGTCAATATCTGAACATCTGTGAATGATGGTTTGTATTCACCTTCGGTTTCAAATGTGTTTAGTAAATATTGATTTGATTTTTGTCTTCCACCAAGCATGTAATAAAATTTCCCCGTCTTGCTTTGGTTTTCAAGTTCAAGCGAAGCTCCCAATAAAGATGCACTGACAGATCCGCCGAATTTTTTAGGACGACGATAACGGATATCAAGAACAGAACTTAATTTATCTCCGTACTTTGCATCAAAGCCACCGGCAGAAAATTTTATACCGTCAACCATATCAGGATTAATAACACTTAATCCTTCCTGTTGTCCCGATCGCACGAGCATTGGTCGGTAAACTTCAAAGTCATTAATGTAAACCAGATTCTCATCATAATTTCCGCCCCGAACATTGTAGGTTGAACTTAATTCATTTGCGGAAGAAACACCTGGTAACGTTTTTAAAATATCTTCCACAGACTGATTTGGTGTCGGAATCATTTTGACAATTTTCGGGTCTATCGGTGTCGCATTTTCACTCTTCAACGATTTATCATAAACAGTAAACTCAGTTATCTGATAGATCTTACCTGTCATTTTTGAAATGATCTCTTTTTTCTCTCCCGGAATCAGACGAATATTAAAAGTATCTTGTTTGAGACCTGTATATGAAATGATCACTTGCAAATTTTCATTTGCAGGAACCTGAAAAGTAAATGATCCATCATCTTTTGAATATACACCAATTGCTTTGCCAATTACACCAATGCTGGCGCCAAAAAGTGGTTTCCCATCTGGGTCCTTAACTTTTCCGGAAATTGTACCAACTTGTTGAGCATTTATCGTTAGTGATAAAAAAACGAAAGCGAAAAAGGAGAGAAGCAGGCGCTTGCTTGCCATAAGCGAGAAGGGGTTTAGTCTGATGAAGTTAGTCCTTAGATGGTGTTTCTTTCTTTTTGAATGCACCATTCTGCCACATTTGAATAAACTTTGACCAGGCAATTGGATTCAGTAAATTGTTTGGCGGAAGTTGGCCGGCATAATACAAACGTGTCGAATTTTGTTCCATGGCATATTTGAAATTCATACTTCCATCCATAGCCATACCGCTTGCAAGAAATGCAAGTTTACCTTCACTCAGATTTTTCTCCGCACGTGCAAGATCGTCATCAGGAATTCTCAACTGAATAAAAGCTTCTTTAAACTGTTCTTTGGTCGGCCAGGGAAAAATCACCACTTCACGAAGTAAAATTGTATCAGGCTTTAGGATCTGAATCATAGAACAACGCATGTCGCTTAAAGTATCAGGAATTACGAATATAGCTTTCTTAAATCCAATAGCACCAAATTCAATTGTATCTCGCATTTTGGCAACGAAAGAGAAAAAACCGAAGTAATCACTGATCGTTCCGCGGTTGGAATTCTTAATCATCACACTCGTAAAAGGTATAGGTGCCAGACTATCAGCGGTCACGATAACGCCGGAAAACTGAACCAGGCCTTCATGATCTATCTTTTGGGCCTGACTTACTGCCGAAAGAACACATACGAATGCTAACAGTACTAATTTCTTCATTGCTTTAGGATTTATAATGGGCTAAAGTACTCACTTATTTTCAACCCATGAACGATAAAATAAGGTTAAAAATTGTTACTTTTCAATGATGATTGGTTAGATGAAATTAGTTAAATTTGGTCAACTTCTGAATTAAAAATGTTACGAAATCTGAGTTATTTGTGGAGCCTATTACCGGGAATTGTCACTGTTTACGGTAACTTATATGGAGGTTATTGGGCATTTGCAAATCTGATTTTTACACTTGGGTTTCTCAGCATTATTGAATGGTTCATGCCTGAGAATAAGTCAAATAGCTATTCGGAAAATGTAATTGTTCCGGATCTGATCCTCATTTTGCATGTTGCATTTCAGATCTTATGCCTGTCTTCTTTGTTTTATTCCGTCCATCTTGGCCAACTCAATGGAATAGCCTTGATCGGTGCAACGCTTTCAACAGGTATACACTCAGGCTCTTCTGCAATTGTAGTTGCGCATGAATTGATCCACAGAAAAAGTAGGATATTTCGGTTCATGGGAAAGTTTTTGCTTTTCACTGTTGGAAATATTTACTTCTATATTGAGCATCTTCGAGTTCATCATAAATGGGTTGGAACAGACAAAGATCCGGCAACGGCAAAAAGGAATGAGTCTCTTTATGCATTTTTTGTTCGGTCGATGTTTGGTCAGATTACAAATGCGTGGAGACTTGAAAAAGAACGTTTGACAATTGAAAATAAAAACCCTCTGGGCAATGCTGTCCTGAAAAATTCACTTTTACTTATAACTCTTCTTTCGGGTCTATACTTAGGTTTTGGATTCATGGGCGTTGCTGTTTATCTCTTGCATATTCTAATTGCAAACTTTCTACTCGAATACACTAATTATATCGAACACTACGGACTTTCAAGAAAAGAAAATGAAAGAGTGAAAGAAGATTTAAGCTGGCAAACCGATAAAGTTATAAGCAGATTTTTTCTGATCGATCTAAGCAGACATAGTGACCATCATTATTATGCTTCAAAACCTTTTCATACATTGAAAAGCTATGAGCAAAGTCCCAAATTGCCCGGAGGATATGCATCGGCAATTTATCTGGCATTAATTCCGCCCCTTTGGTTCAAAGTTGTCAATCGATGTCTTGATAATTATAAAAATACTTCAGTTGTAAATTTGAGTGTCACTTGATCATGATTTATAAAAACAATTTTTTGTCCGGATATTTTTTCATTTCACTGGTATCACTGGTGATGCTTCTGAACGCTTGTAAAAAAGATGTATATCTTGAAGTTTCTTCAAACAATTACAATAGTTATTATCCTGTGGAAATAGGATATTGGATCGAATATCAGGCAGATTCAATTATTCATCTGAGCAATGATGACATTAACCTTGTGGATACAAGTATTGTGGCATATCATTTTTATATCAGAGAGGAAATAGACAGTGCGATGATCGATGGTGAGGGGGATACAGCCTATGTAATTAGCAGATACAAGCGGACTGCTGATACTTTGCCTTGGGAATTCACTGCTATCTGGACTTCAAAGCTTACAAAGAATTCCTTGGAAAGAGTGGAGGATAATCGCAGATATATCCGCATGACTTTTCCTTTTAAATCAGATTACATATGGAATGGAAATGCATATAATAATCTGACTCAGGAAGATTATACTTATGAAGATCTTTTTTCTTCATCAACATTTTCAGGATTGAATTTTGATTCAACTGTTACCATAAATCAAAATGAATTTATTTCAAATATAAACCGGATAATAAAAAAAGAAATTTACGGTAATCACGTTGGGTTATTGTATAAACAGATAGATAGTGTTGGAGTTGCAAATACACAGAATGGAATTGTCATTCTTAGCGGACTGGAGTATGAGCAAACCGTTACAGATTATAAACAGTAAGATGAAATCACAGATCAGATTGATGTTGATACTTATCGCATCATTATTTGCAGATCAAACGTCTGCACAAAAATTCTTTATTCGTTTCACAGATAAAGCGAACTCAGTTTATTCTACATCAGATCCAGCCGCTTTTCTTTCTGCAAGAGCAATCGCAAGGAGAGCCGCACATTCCATTCCGGTAACAGAACAGGATCTGCCTGTAAATCAGAATTACATTGATGGTGTCTTAGCACAAGGTGCCGGATTAATTTCGAGAAGCAAATGGTTTAATGGAATCACTGTTGTTTGTGACTCTTCGGTTTTAGCAAATATTCTAACATTACCATATGTTGTGAATATTACTAAGGTTATACATCCCATTCAGAATCGAAGCGATTCAAAATTTGATACGGGAATACCTTTCGCAAGAAAATCTGAATTGATGACACCGCCATTAAATTATGGTACCTCCTTTAATCAGATCAATTTGATGAATGGTGAGTATTTACATAACAATGGATATACCGGTACCGGTATGGTCATAGCAGTTTTGGATGCCGGTTTTTACAGCGTCGATAATTTATCAGCTTTTGATAGTCTTAGAAACAGAAATGGAATTTTAGGTACTTGGGATTTTGTAGATAATAATTCTTCGGTCTATGAAGACGATACACATGGAATGGAAGTGCTTTCAACAATTGCGGGAAATGTTCCCGGTGAATTAGTAGGAACGGCACCTGATGCAAATTTCTGGCTGCTGAGAACTGAAGATGTTTTTTCTGAAAATATTATTGAAGAGTATAATTGGGCAGCAGGAGCAGAGTTTGCTGATAGTGTAGGTGCAGATGTGATTTCATCATCGCTTGGCTACTCTGATTTTGATGACTCAACAGCATCACATACTTATGCAGATATGGATGGAAACACTTGTCCATCTTCCATAGCAGCTGATATTGCTTTTTCAAAAGGTATTTTAGTTGTCACAAGTGCGGGCAATTCAGGAAATAATTTCTGGCATTATATCAGTGCACCTGCTGATGGTGACAGCGTTCTTGCAGTTGGTGCAGTTGATTCTGATGGAAACTATGTTTCATTCAGTTCATACGGACCTTCAAGCGATGGCGATATCAAACCGAATGTTGCTGCTAAAGGAGCCAATGCTACAGTTGCAGATCCATTTGGTACGATCGGTGGTGCAAATGGAACTTCGTTTTCTTGTCCTATCCTTGCCGGAGCTGCTACATGTTTATTGCAGGCGCATCCTGGGAAATCAGTTCTGGAAGTAAAAAATGCAATTGAAAGAAGTGCGAATTATTTCAATACACCAACGGATACACTGGGGTACGGAATCCCGAATTTTGGAAATGCGCATTTTATTTTGAGTGGAATAGAAGACAGAGAAAATATAATTCCATTAATAATTTATCCGAATCCGATTTTAGAAAATCTATACTTGCAGATATTTACATATTCTAACGAAGCGGTAAAGATTCAGATGATCGATCTATTGGGAAAAGTTGTCGCTAAATCCGAATTCAATACTTTCATGGTTGGATATAATATTATTGATTTCCCTCTTCCTTCAGATCTTTCGCAAGGTATTTATCTGATCAATATAAAAAGTGAATCATTTGAGTACACACGAAGAGTTATAAAGAATTAAAAGTGAAAAGTGAAAAGTGAAAAATGGCATCCGGAAAGTTAATGCTTTCAGAATGCCATTTTTCATTAATTAGTGAATGCCTTTTTCGGCAAGATACCGCTCTGCGTCAATAGCAGCCATGCATCCTGAACCTGCAGCAGTCACAGCCTGACGATAAGTTTTATCTGAGATGTCTCCGGCAGCAAATACACCTTCAATATTTGTTTTTGTGGTACCGGGAATGGTCAGAATATATCCGACATCATCTGTTTTGATAAAGTCTTTAAAAATATCTGAATTTGGTTTGTGACCAATTGCGACAAAAAATCCTGTAACATCCAGAGTACGTTTTTCTCCTGTCTTATTATTTTGTACCAGAACTCCCTCTACAGTTTTTGTTCCAAGTATCTCAACTGTGTCTGTATTCCAAAGCACTTCAATATTAGGTGTGTTTTCAACACGGTGTTGCATGGCTTTACTGGCACGCATTTCACCTCGTCTGACGATCATATAAACTTTTTTACAAAGCTTTGCCAGATAAGTCGCTTCTTCCGCTGCCGTATCGCCTGCACCGATGATTGCAACGTCCTGCTGACGGAAAAAATAACCGTCGCAAACAGCACATGCAGATACACCAAAACCATTCAGGCGTTGTTCTGATTCCAGACCAAGCCATTTTGCCGAAGCTCCAGTGGCTATGATAACAGTGTCTGCAGTGATTGTTTTTGTTTCGTCAATAACAACTTTATGAATTGATCCTGAGAAGTCAACAGACGTTGCATACCCATATCGAACATCAGTACCAAAACGTTCTGCCTGTGCCTTGAAATCTTCCATCATTTCAGGACCTTGTGTTCCTTTTGGATAACCCGGATAATTTTCAACTTCTGTTGTTATCGTTAGCTGTCCACCCGGCTGTAACCCCTGGTACATAACAGGTTTCAGATCTGCTCTTGCTGCATAAATAGCTGCCGTATATCCTGCTGGTCCTGAACCAATTATTAAACATTTTATGTGTTCTGTCTCGTTACTCATAGTGGTTTTGAAATTGTACGCAAAAGTACATAATTAACTAACATCTAATAACGAAGAATTTTAATTGATTTAACGGGATAAAAAGTTTAAATTTTTTCTTTAAAGCTTCACTTCACTTCACTTCACTTCACTTCACTTCACTTCACTTCACTTCACTTCACTTCACTTCACTTCACTTCACTTCACTTCACTTCACTTCACTTCACTTCACTTCACTTCACTTAAAATAAAAATACCGCTGAACTCCCAGCATGTAAATCGGATAAAATCTTGCGAACGATTTATTGATTACAGGAAATCCTACAGTAAAATCAATTCGCAAATTTGAATCGATAATGAATTGAATACCGGGATGCATTTCAACATAATTTCCGGAAAGTAAAAGATCTGTCTTTGGTTCTATTTCAGTGTTGTTCTGTACGACTCTGGCCTGATCATAACTCTTGCCCATGAATTCCAAATACACATTGATATTCGTATCAGAATATTTCTTGTAATGAAACGGATAGATTAAGTATCCAAGTGATAAATTATAATTCAAAGCCTTTCCATAAGTCAGTGAAGTAGTTTGTTCGCCGCCATAAAAATCAGGTGTGGTCTCTGTATAAGTTCCGGGAATAACAAATCCTGAATTGAATGAAACTGCAAAATGGTTTTTCAGATAGGTAACTAATAGGCCCCCGCCATAACCTTTAGTATCGTCCATTAAATTCGGTTCGCTTTCATCATGCGCAGAATTGTTAAGCGACCCTTCACCATATACAGCTACCCTGAAATGTTCATGATCACCATCTTTTGTTATGACTCTGTATTTTGCCAGGAAGTGTACACCATTAAATCTATAATCATAATGAATCCCTCTCGCAAATGTTCCGGTTTGATAGATGGTGTCGTTATTATTATGAGTATGTGTTACTAGTCCTAGAGGAAGATTTCCGGAATGATGATTTGAAAGAGTAGGTGTAGCTGATACCGACAACCTGGAAGTAACTCCATACATGAATCTCATTGCAGCCATATTTCTTTGTGTACCAAATTCATCGTATGATTCACCAAATAATCGAACGCCTAATACATTCTTTGGAACACTACTGGCAATTTCATTGTGCGGAAATAATTCCTGAGCAGTAATTTTGGTAGATAAAAAGGAACTCAGCAGCAGAAATAATGATGCTAAAAATAGTGGACTTTTCAACCGGGCTCTTTTTTGAAATTTATCTGTTAAAAATACGAATAAGCAAATCAAATATAGCTCTTTTTTTACCTTAACTTTACAGAAATTCCTGACCCTATGCGGAAAATTTCCGGATTACTGATTTTAATTTCATGTGCTGTCCTGCTGACTGCTACCAACTGTAAGAAAGCATGTATGGCCGGAAGCGGTGGTGAAGTTAGCATTACCTTCAAACCCGAACATCATTCAATTCCTATCTATGGAAGTTCATCTTATGTTGATACAGTCTATATAAAATTCAATCAGACAGATTTTCCCGGACCATCACCATCAAATTACGATCTGATCGTTGCCGGTAATCCAAATGAAAATTTTGTAAAAGTAAATGGTCTGAAATGCGGACAGTACTTTGTGTTTGTTGTTGGATTCGATACCAGCGCAGTCTGGAATACAAGAGTTGTCGGCGGACTACCAATTGATTTCAGTGAGACGAGCGGGGAGAAGACGGTGATTGTTCCGGTCAGTGAGTGATTATTTGTCTATGTGTTGTAAATTCAAAATTCAAAAGAGAGTCACTTGTATTGTCAAAATTTTAGGAAAAGCAATTTTCGTTAATAATCCGACTAATTAAATCTCAATCCTTATTCCTCGTAATCCAGTTTATTTTAAATCTCAGTTATTTTTTCTAGGTAATCCCTTAAGTAATTAAATCTGAATCATTATTCCCTGTAATCCATTAATCCATTAAATCCAGGTCAAATTGCACAAAAAAAAATCCCGCCATATAGCGGGATTTTTTAATCTATGCTTTTAATTTGATCAGTTGTTCACTACCAATTTGTAATTAGCAACTTTACCATCTTTTGTTAATTGAATCCGATAAACTCCGGATGCAAGATCAGAGATGTGCAGTTTGTTAGAAGCATTCGTGAAGCGTTCTGATTTTACCAAACGAGCTGAAGCATCAAATACACTTACTGCTATCGGACCATCTGTGTCAATCGAAACATAATTGTTTGCAGGATTCGGATAAACAGAAACTCCGGCAAATGCTATGTCTTTGATTCCTGTTGCAACATCAACTAATACCGGAATTCTTTCACTCACGCAATCATAAGAAGCAGCCTGTACTTCCCATTCGTAGAAATAATAGTAGTAGAATGCACCTTGATTAGAGCCTGTAACGCTAATAAGATCGTTGATCGTATATGGATAAAGAACATTCAAGCTTGAACGTTGCAAACGTGGTGCATTTGTTCCCAATGTTGCCATGTTTACTGTTGCATTTGTAGTAAGGTGGTAATTTCCCGGTGTCAAAGCAAAGTTCAATGTAACTCTTGAAGAATCCATTGGAACATTTACCTGAACACTATTGATTACATTGTTAGAGGCATCAAGTAACTGGATCTCTCTTAATCCCGGTGTATCAGTGTAAACTTTTACTGAATGCAAAGTACAAGCAGATAATACAGTAAAGTCGTTTGTACCATTTGTAGTTCCTGCAGAATATGGTGTGCCTTCATGATATTGCATTCCTGTAAAATCAGTTGCACCTGCATATGTTTTTGTATTCTCTGCCCAGAAAGTAGTGGATACGTTAATAACTGGTGTTATATATGAAGGTCCTGTTGCAAGTAATGTTCCGCCAATCTGTGAATCATACCATTTTATTAAATCGCCTGTTGCATTTAAAGTAACAGATTGTGGTACCGCTATGTTAACTCCATTAGCAACCGGATTTGGTGCATTCAACACATCCACTAAAATTGGAGTTGAAGTAAAGCTTCCACACACACCCTGAATAGTTACTGAATAAAGTCCCGATGCAGTGATGTCAACTGTTTGTGATGTTCCGCCATTTGACCATGTGTAAGCTGAAGCTTGTGAACTTTCTAAAGTTACAGAACCACCTTCACAAAATACCAGCTGTCCGTTTGCACTTACAGTAGGAGTTTCGTCAGGATTCATCTGAAGTATGATCGATGGTGATACATTCGTACATCCATTGTCAGAAACTGTAACATTGTATTGGCCTGCTGCTGAAACTGTAATTGATTGTGCTGCTCCGCCATTTGACCAATCATAAGTAAGAAATCCTGCTGATGCAGTAAGTGTTGCAGTCTGACCAGAACAAATTGCAGTTGGACCTGAAACAATATTCCCTGTTACAGAACAGGTATTTTCTACCACAGACACAAATTGATTTGATTCAAGGTCGTAAAAACGTTGCTCTGTACCTGAAGGGAAACGAACAACAGCTGAATCTACAATTGTATTTGAACCTAAACCAAAATGTAATTGCGAAGAATTGCAAGTACCATAACTTTCACCGGCACGAACTTCACGAACCTGAACACCCCATGGACCGTAGATTGTTGCACGTCCACCGATTGCATTGATGTTTGATGTTGTTCCTTTGATATCAAAAGTTATAAAGTTATTTGTATTTCCATTATTCAGATAAAGTACATCTGCTACAGAAGATGGAGTAGTGTAAATATTTCCATATGATGAGTAGATATCTATAAATCCATCGTGGTTAAGATCTCCTGATGCAAATGATAACATTCCATTAGAAGCAAATAAACCATTCACTTGAGTAAAAGTCATGTCACCGTTATTTTTCCAGTACATCCAATCAGATCCTGTAACAAGGATATCAGCATAACCATCATTGTCGAAATCTTCTACAACAGATTCGATAGGAGTAATTGCGTCTGTATTGAATCCGGTTGACATTAATTCAGTGTAATGTCCTGTACCATCATTTTCAAATATCTGACTTGTATGGTCATGATTAAAAAGTACCAGATCAAGATCGCCATCATTATTCAGATCACCGAAACTTGCTGTCCATGTCTGCCAGCCGATAGCGATTCCAAATGTATCTGCCATCTCTGTATAATTGTTAGAACCATCGTTTACAAATAAACGATTGATTCGACGAAGATCAGTTGGACTAGTTGTACTCTGACGACAATGAGCAACATAAAGATCCAAATCTCCATCATTGTCAAAATCGATCCATGTACTACCGTAGTTTCCTGAATCTGCAGGATCACCACTGTAATTAATTCCCGGATTGATTGCAAAGTTTACAAATGTTGAAATGTCAAGATTACCAGTTCCATCATTCAGATAAAGTTTGCTGACATCATTATCATCACAACAAAATAGATCGATCCATCCATCATTATTCATATCTGCAAATGTTGCATTCTGAAGAAAGAAGCCTGAGTTAAAAAGTGTAGTTGAAGTGAACGTAACACCTCCGCTACCACCGAATATTTTGATCAGCATAATTCCTGCGCCGCCATCAAAAGCAACATCTTTCCAGCCATTGTGATCTACATCGGCACAAGTCATTGCCCATGAACTTCCGCCACCATGGTTCATAATGAATTGTGTTGTGAAACTTCCATCTTTGTTTTGTAATTCAAGATAAAGATCTGAGCCGTTATCCATGTGGAAAACGTCATCAAGTCCGTCGAAATTCACATCAGTAACTGTTGTTGCACAGCCACTGTGAAAATTACCGCCAAACTTCGCGTTAGCATTTGTGAAAGCTAATTGTGCACTCGCAGTTGAACCAAACGATAATCCGGCCAATGCAAGTACAATAGCTTTGAACTTTGTAGTTGTTTTCATTTTATGATTTAGGTTGAATATGCTTAGAAGAAAGGTAATTATAATTTCAATACCTTTTTAATCGTCACACCTTTATTGGTAACGATACGAATGTAATAATTTCCACTTCTGCCGGAAATGACAAAATTTGCCTTAACCGTATCTTCATTTAAAATTTGTGATTGAACAATTTTGCCGTTTGCATCAAAAATTTCGACTTTTTCAATCTTAATTTCTGAATTCGTCATCAATGTAAATTCTCCCGATCTGGAAATAGAAGGGTAAAGGCTTATTGAACTTTCAAGATTCTGTTGCTTGATTCCGGTAATCGTCAGATTTAAACTGTCAGTCGCAACAAGAAATGGTGTCTTATCTGCACTGGCATACATCGTTCTGAAGGTATCTATTTCGGGACTGTTCAGAACAAACATCTCATCAAGCCACTTCGGGGGAACTGACTGATAAAATACTCTCGTAGTAACTTTCAAGTCACCGCTGAACGAACCAAGCGGAACATGAAAATGTACATAGTCAGTTGCCGATCCTTCGATTGAATTGTTTTTATTAAAGTCAGCATCTGCCATTGCATCCGGTGAAATAACGCAAGTGTCATATGTTGAATGAGAACTCGTAAATCCGTTTGGTGGAAGACGATTGTCCTTAAGTATAAGTGCAGCACGCTCAAGCAATGAAGTGAAATCACCATTTACATCGCCCATTACAATTTCGTAGATCTGTGGAACGTTAGATTGATTGATCATTGCATGATGAGGTTCAAATGCAGGAGTTTCTCCTATGATACGATAGTCTTCATCAAAGAGCCCGGATTCAAACAAGGTATCTCCTGCGACATCAGTCACTACAAACTGCAAAACTGCTCGTCGCGATGGATAACCTGATGGAAATTTATGTCCGACTTTATTTTCTATACTCACTCTGAAATATCCAGTGTCACTCTGAGCACTATCAAATAATAAATTCAGATTGATAGAATTCATACGAAGATTATTCGCTGTGGCTGCAAGAGTGGTATCAAATCGTGCATCGTCAACATTAATATTCAGGCTTGACTTATTGTTCTTGATCAGATCAAGCATAAAATAATTCGCTCCGGCAAATTCATGCTGATTAAAAGGCGTGCGTGGTGTCAATGCAATAAATCCATTTGCAATCACAATCGGTGAAGCAAGTTGTGGCATATGGCATGTCTGACATTTTATACTGTTTGCCGGGAAAGATGAATTTAAGTATTCATGATACGTTGCCTGTTCAACAAACTGTTGTCCTGTTGGATTACCACTTAAGTCAACTGTTTCAGTGATCAATGTATGACATGAAGAACATAAACGTGATTCATCCATATGCGCACTGTAAACAGGTGTGTAACCTTCATACAATTGCATTGGTCCGAACATTGGTCCTTGAAATGGTCCGTAAATAGTTCTTGTTGTATCGTAAGGAATATTTCCGGAGAATGTACTTCCAACACTTGGTGAAATTGTATGACAGCTTGCGCAATTTACTCCGTCTTGTCCAAGTGAATCAGTAGCAAGATTTGCTAATGTGTAATCTCCAAGTCCACGGAAGAAATGATTATATCTTCCAGTAGGAGCATGACACGAAGTACATTTATCCTGTAATGGTCCTGCATGTCCGGGATTAGTCAATATTTCATGCGAAACTTTTGCTTTCCAAAGTGGATCTTTTGCACTCAGCGCCATCATGGTGCTTTCCCAGTGTGAAACCAGATTTACATCGTGTCCGTCTTCATCAATATTCGATTGACCTAAAGAATCGATACCATGACACCCTCTGCAACTTGCAGACGTTAAATACCATTCACCCGGTACCAATGGAGTCTGTACACGTTGCGATGCAAAGTAGGCTAGTTCTTCTGAAGTATGCTGATATGGAGTAGGATTTTCGCCGGAAACAAAGCTAAGCAGAAGTATTACAGATGTAATAACTGCGGTTGCGAAGAATATCTTCTTCATTGTTGATTTGTATAAATTTGTATGGGAATACTTTTTACAATATTAGTTAAAATCATTGTATTTTGAAAGGACAGAATGCCTGTTCTACCTCAATTTTTTAAACTTTTGAGTGAACAACCGATTAAACAAACTGTTAGGTATTTTCTTTGTTTTTCTATAGAATTCGCAAAAAATGATAGAAAAGGCCATTCATTGTTTTACCTTTGCCGTATGTCACTTTTATCTGTCCACGATTTTATTTCAAATGTTAATGATAATAATCATCTTCTGATAGATGCCAGGAGTGAAGGTGAGTTCGAACACGCTCATTTTCCCGGGGCAATTAATATTCCTTTACTTAATAATGAGCACCGCATTTTAGTCGGAACATGTTTTAAAAAAGAAGGCCGGGATGCAGCAGTCCGACTGGGCTTTGAACTGGTAGGACCACTTTTTAGTTCATTCGTGAAAAAAGTTGATGAATTAGGAAAGGGTAAAGAGATCTTAGTTTATTGCTGGCGTGGTGGAATGCGTTCCGGAATTATGTCATGGGTATTGAACATGGTCGGGTATAGAACTCATACATTAAAGGGTGGTTACAAAGCTTTCCGTCGTTTTGTGTTGGATCAATTTATAGTCGAAAGAAAATTCAGAGTCGTTGGCGGTCATACAGGTTCGGGCAAAACTGATCTATTGATGCTTATGAAAGAAGCAGGTCATCAGGTCATCGATCTCGAAGGACTTGCAAATCATCGCGGATCGGCTTTCGGTTCTTTAGGAATGAAACCGCAACCAAGGAATGAATACTTTGAGAATGAACTGGCGCTCCAGTTATATCATATGAATGGTGATGAAGTTATCTGGTTGGAAGCAGAGAGTAGATCCATAGGTAGAATCAAACTTCCCGATGAATTTTATTTTCAATTTATCGCCGCACCTCTTTTCGAAGTAAATTTATCGCGTGAAGAAAGGGTTGAAAGAATAAAAAAAGACTATTCTCATTTTACAAATGAAGAATTGTCTGAATGTATGAAAAAGCTAAGTAAGCGTTTAGGTGGATTAGGTTTGAAAGAAGCGCTGAAAGCTTTAGAAGAAAACAGAACAGGCGACTGGATCAGTATTTTACTCGACTATTATGACAAAACATATTCGCACAGTCTGGAAAGCAGAACTACAAATACGAGATTTGAAATTGAAATGAAAGACAAAAATGATTTTGAGTCTGTAATGAATAAAGTGCTTTCCCTTTCTAAAAATATAACTCAGTGAATTCAGAAATAAAACTTACGCAATATTCTAAAGGCAGTGGTTGCGGTTGTAAAATTGCTCCTGCTGTACTGGAAACGATTTTAAAGAATGTGAAATCGCCTGGCGGATTTACAGATCTTATTGCCGGCCATGAGAACAATGAAGATGCCGCTGTCTGGAAAATTTCTGAGGAACAGTATCTTTTATCGACGACAGATTTTTTTACACCGATTGTTGATGATCCGTTTTACTTCGGAAAAATTGCTGCAGCAAATTCGCTAAGTGATATTTATGCAATGGGTGGAAAGCCCGTCTTTGCTTTGGCTATTCTTGGATTTCCTATCGACAAATTACCGATTGAAGTAGTTGGTGAGATCATGCGCGGAGCAAATGAGGTTTGCACAGAAGCTGGAATCCCGATTGCCGGCGGACATTCCATTGATATTCCTGAGCCGGTCTTTGGGTTGGTTGTCAATGGACTTGTGAAGCCCGAACATTTGAAAAAAAATAAAGGAGCAAAAATCGGGGATCAGCTTTTTCTCACAAAAGCTATAGGCAGTGGAGTAATTGCTTCTGCTTTGAAACGCGGTGTTGCAAGCAAAGAGCATGTTAATGGAGCAGTTGAAAGCATGTGCAAGTTGAATAAAATAGGAGCAGAGTTGGCCAAGATAAATGGCGTAAATGCAATGACTGATGTTACAGGATTCGGTCTGGTCGGACATCTGATTGAAATGTGTGAAGCAAGTAATGTTTCTGCAAACGTAAATTATCAGAATCTGAAATTGCTTCCCGGTGTAAAGGAGTATATGGATAAATTTATTTTTCCTGATAATACCTATAGAAACTGGAATGCATATGAAAAAAAAGTTTCAGGTGTAAATGGTCCTGAGTTTATTCCGCTTTGTGATCCGCAAACCAGCGGCGGACTATTGATCAGTGTTGAGAGTGGGAGTGTGAGTTTGGTAAAGCAACTTTTAGTAGAAAGTAGGTTTAGCGAATTTACTGACCCGATTGGTGAGATTTCTGAAGCAGGCGAGAAAGTAGTTGTTGTAAATACTCAAATCAATGAATAAAGTTTTTCAAATAATAATCCGTTTTTCCACACTTCTTATTTTAGTATTGACTTATTTATATGTTACAAGAGCTAAACCGATTTCCTCCATTGATCAAATCAATATCTGCAAACTTGACCAAAAGTTGACTCTTGATTCAAGAGAATCAGCTCAATACATCAGCAAAGTCGAAGAGTTTATAACTGGCGACACTCTTAAGTTAGTTGTTTTCAGAAAAAGTATTTCGTTTGTTCAGTCCGGGCCATACCACTATGATGTTAAATTAGATTCCGGAATTAAGGTTGTTCAGATTCTTGATTCGGATTTATTGGTGGGGGAAATTGAAAAATGTATTGAATAAAAAAAAAAGTGCTTGTAGACTCTGACAAACTAAAAATTTGACAATAAAACGAGAAACTTTGAATTTAAATTACCTTAAAAAAAATGCCCACCCATCTCCAACAAATGCTCCAACTCGTAGACGAGTTTTTTGCCGTAAAGAATGATCCATCTCAATTAGACGTTACGCCAATTGTTATGGAACAATTGAATGAACTCCATATTGCAACATTATCGGAAGAAGTCATAGGCGATGGACCTGTTTGCTGGATCTTACTTATTCCATCAACTCAGGAAACAATGGAAAAATTTCTTTCCGGTAAAATTTCCGAATCTGATATTTTAAAAGAATCTATGTCAGCAAAAAAGGAAGGCAGAGGTTTTGATTCTATTTATTTGTGTTCTGCAATTGTACTTCCTGAATTCAGAAAAAAAGGGATTGCAAAAAAGATAACCCTCGAAGCAATTACTTCAATGCGGAAAGATTTTGATATCAGAACACTTTATTCCTGGCCATTCAGTGAAGAAGGAAAAAAGCTTTCAATGTTAATCGGAGAGCTTTCTTCATTGCCGGTGAAAATAAAGGAATGAAAAGTGAATGTTTTATTGCTTAAAAAGAAGGCACTGAACCAAGGATTAGTATTGGGTAATTGGAAAGATGTTAATAAAGATTTTAGATCTACCCGGATGAGTAGTATATTTGAATATGATACCTAAGAATGCAAAGAATTTAGATGTGAATAGTTCCGAATTTGAGAGTGGTAGCTATTTGGTTCAAGTTTATTCTTCTGAAGCGCTCATAAGTGTTAAAAAACTCTTATAGTTAAATGATCAAATTATTAAATACAATCTTTGGTATCATTTTGATCACATTTTCTGCCGAAGCCCAGAATCGCAATAGCATCTGGTGCTTTGGCGATAGCGCAGGCATTGATTTTAGAAATATTTCAATGCCTGTTCCTATTTCGACAGGGATGGACAGTCGAGGCACGTGTGCTTCTATAAGTGATTCACTAGGGAGTTTATTGTTTTATGCGTATGCTGCGCCCGATGGAACATGGCCTCCCAATGGAAAAGTCTATAATGCCAATCATCAGATTATGTTGAATGGAGATTCTATAAATGGGGCTGGAATGTATGATGAAATGATAATTATTCCAAAACCTGGAAACTCTTCGATTTACTATCTTTTTCCGTCCATATCACGCCTTTCAGTCCATCAGGAACATTCTATTCAGTGGTCGATATGACAGGCGATGGTGGATTGGGTGAGGTTATTAGTAAAAACAATTCAGTAGATATTGATTCATTATGTGGAGGGATGACAACTGTTAGGCATGGCAATGGAAGAGATTGGTGGTTAATTATTAAGGGATATTCTGCATTAGGTGATTCAACCTTTTATGAATATCTGATTACACCTGATACAATGATTCAAAAAGTTATAAATATAGGTGGCAATTCTTGGGCAGGTTTGGGTAATCTTTGTTTTAATAAAGAGGGAAATAAAATTGCTTTTGTCAGTTTTGCAGGTCTGATAGAAACATTTGATTTTGATCGTTGCACCGGAGTGTTTTCAAATTCAAGGATCATTCGTCGTCAATTTCAAAATAATAGTTTACAATTCTTTGGAGCTTGCTTTTCTCCTAATTCGAATCTGCTCTACATTGCAGATGAAATGGAAGTGTCTCGACTCTTTCAGCTTGATCTAAGTTCATCAAATCCCTTTTTAAACCGGGATACTCTTGCTGTTATTACCACTTCTCGATATGGCGGAGGTAATTTACGGCTAGCACCGGATAATAAAATTTACTGGTCTATTGAATGGGATCCGGGTGGAACTTTTCCTTATCCTTATCAATCACATATGTACAGTCAGTATAATATGAATTTGAGTGTAATTGAAAATCCAGATGTTGTTGGAGCCGGTTGTAATCTTAATCTATTTAGCTTTTACCTTGGCGGGAAGAGAACTTATTGGGGATTACCAAATAATCCTGACTATGAGATGGCACCCTTATGGGGTAGTGCATGCGATTCTTTGACGAATGACATTGATAAAATTTTGGAGAATGAATTAATTATTTATCCGAATCCATTCTCTGATATAATTTATTTTAATTCCCCGGAAAAGTTCAAAAAAGTAAGTGTTTATAACGGTTTTGGTCAAATTATTCTTGATAAAAGGTTAAATGAAAAAAACGAACTTAATCTTTCCGAATTTTCTGCCGGTACATATTATCTGGAATTTATCTATGAAAAGACTGTAGTTAGACGAAAAATGATTAAGATGAAATAAATAGTTTAATGCATCAAGTCTTTTCCTGCTTTTAATATAATTATTGAACCTCTTTAATTTTTTGTAAATTTATTTTGCAGAAAAAAAAATGAAACTAATAACTGAGAATACATTGACTTTAAACTTTGAATTACACACAAACCCCATCCTTAATAGTCAACTTCCTATCCGCCATATCCGCCAACTCATTATTATGAGTAACGATCACAAAAGTCTGGTTCATCGATTTACGGAGATCAAAGAAAAGTTGATGCAATGATTTTGCGGAAGCTGAATCCAGATTACCACTTGGTTCATCAGCAAAGACAACAGCAGGGGAGTTGATCAATGCCCTTGCAACAGCAACACGTTGTTGTTCGCCACCACTTAATTCAGACGGTCGATGTTCTTCACGGTCACTTAACCCTAGTTGATTTAAAAGTGCTTTCGCTTTTTGTGTAGCATCTGATTTGGAACTTCCGCCGATCAGAGCCGGCATCATGATATTTTCCAAAGCAGTAAATTCTGGTAATAAATGATGCGCCTGAAAAACAAAACCGATCTTCTGATTCCTGAACTGAGCGATTTTTTTGTCACGCAGTTGTGTGACTTCGATTCCATCGATTGTCAAAATTCCGCTATCGGCATTATCTAATGTTCCGAGAATATGAAGTAGTGTACTCTTTCCGGCACCTGAAGCCCCGACGATGGAAACAATCTCTCCTTGCTTGATTTCCAAATCAATACCCTTAAGTACCTGAAGTGAGTCGTATTTCTTAAAAAGGCCTTGGGCGTGGATCATGGTGCGAAGTTAATTATAGAGGGTAAAGTTCAAAGGTAGTTTTTTGGGAAAATTGCGTTATTTATTTTTAGGTCAGAGGTCAAAGGTCATAGGTCACAATGCACTTTTCTAATTAAATGTCTGATTTTCAAAGTATAAAAGTATGGTACGGCTTAGTGACCTCTGACCTCTGACCTTTAACCTGAAAAGGCTGAAGTGACCCTACATTACACAATCACCTCAAGTAACCCTTCTCAAGAGATTTACCCCCAATGTGTTTGTATTAAATTTTTTCGTTAATTGCAGGTGCATTTATTCACCACCAGAAAATCACCACAAAAAAAAGTGTATCATGAATGAGCAAAAGACATGAAAAGTAATTTTCTGCGCTCGAATTACGCATTCAAAAATTGATACATTTGCATGAGGATGCTAAGAAACGTAATCAACAATTACTTTCTGAGATCCAAAAACTAAAGACGGAGTTGACGGACGAACATGCAAAGGTTCAACGTCTTGAAGAAGGTTATCGAAATTTAAAAGAGATCGAATCCACTTCAACCAAACAAAGTATTAGTAACATGAAAAGAAAAATTAATGATATCATCGGCGAGATAGATCGTAGTATGTCGATGATAGATGATAACCATAAGTGAATCCACCCGAATGGGAGAATTACTGTCCATAAAAGTTTCCATTGCGAACCGCACTTATCCGCTCCGTATAACTCACGAAGAGCAGGAGAAAGTATTGCAGGCCGCTGAAAATATCAATAAGCGTATCAAGGACTTCGAAGATAATTATGCTGTCAAAGACAAGCAGGATCTCTTAGCCATGAGCGCCCTTCAGTTTGCAAGTGAAGCAATGGGAGCCTCAAAGCAGGAAAAAAAAGCCAGTTCAGATCAGGAAGCAATAGAACAAATCGAATACCTTACGCTTCTTGTCGACGAATATCTTGCGCAGGAAAATTCTTCTAAATAAGGCCCGTTCTTTGAAAATATAGTTTTGTGCATTTGCAGATGATCCGGTTCGGTTTCTTGAATCGGTTTGTGTCTGCTCTTTCACATTGACTTAATGCATTCCCGCATTACTTCCGGATCACTTACATAAACTCAACATTTCAATACAATTGGAGCTACTCGTTCAATGACTACTATGGCAGGCTGCACTCTTACTTCGGTAAGATTCCCTCAAAAGACAGCAGAAACCAGAACGGTCAGACCGCTCCACCCATGACTTAGGGGTTTAACAAGTCCCGGAATTAATGCGGGTTTTTTTTTGCTTTTTGCTTTTAGGCTAAAGACTAAAAACCTTGAACCTAAAACCTAAACAAAAAGAAAAAAAACAACCAACAACAAATACGAACAACCCAAATATACCATACCCCAATTATGCCTGAAATATCATTATTATATCTACTCATCGGAGTAATAGTTGCCCTGATCGTCGGATATGTCCTTGCGAACTCACTTGCTAAAAAGGCTGCTCTTCAAAAAAGAACAGGTCGCAGGTGACAAAGCAAAGATCATTATCAAAGAAGCGGAATCAGAGGCAGAAGTGCTTAAGAAAAATAAAATTCTTGAAGCAAAAGAAAAATTCTTGCAACTGAAATCAGAACACGAAAAAGTGATCTCTGAAAAAGATAAGAATATCAATGCTGCTGAAAACAGAATCAAACAAAAAGAAACTGCTTTAGCTCAGAAGATCGAACAAACTCAGAAAAAAGAAAAAGAATACGAAACTCTTCAGGCCAATCTGAAAAATCAGTTGGATATAATTGAAGGGAAAAAAGAGGAACTCGGAAAACAACATCAACGTCAGGTTGAACAGTTGGAAAAGATCAGCGGACTTAGTGTTGATCAGGCAAAGAGTCAGCTTGTTGAAGCATTGAAAGCAGAAGCGAAAACAGATGCCATGTCGTATATCAAAGACATCATGGAAGAAGCTAAACTTACTGCCAATAAAGAAGCGAAAAGATCATCATTCAGACGATTCAACGTGTCGCTACTGAGCATGCTGTTGAAAATGCCGTAACGATTTTCAATATCGAAAACGATGAAGTAAAAGGCCGGATCATCGGTCGTGAAGGCCGTAATATCCGCGCCCTTGAAGCTGCAACAGGAGTAGAGATCATCGTTGATGATACTCCTGAAACGATCATCCTTTCCGGATTCGATCCGGTTCGCCGTGAAATGGCTCGTCTTGCTTTACATCAACTTGTAAGCGATGGCCGGATTCACCCAGCACGTATCGAAGAGGTCGTTGCAAAAGTGAAACGTCAGCTCGATGATGAGATCGTTGAAATTGGAAAACGTACAACTATCGACTTAGGAATTCACGGACTTGCTCCTGAACTGATCCGAATGGTCGGTCGTATGAAATACCGTTCTTCTTACGGACAAAATTTACTTCAGCACTCGCGCGAAGTGGCAAACTTATGTGCTACCATGGCTGCTGAACTTGGACTGAATGTAAAACTAGCTAAACGTGCCGGACTATTACACGATATCGGAAAAGTTCCTGATGATGAACCGGAATTACCGCATGCTATCCTGGGTATGAAACTCGCTGAGAAATTCAAAGAGAATCCTGAAGTATGTAATGCTATCGGTGCCCATCACGATGAGATCGAAATGAACAGTATGATCTCACCGATCGTTCAGGTTTGTGATGCCATCTCAGGCGCACGTCCGGGTGCCCGTCGTGAAGTTGTTGAATCATACATCAAACGTCTGAAAGACATGGAAGCTCTTGCGCTTTCCTACCCTGGTGTTGAGAAAACTTTTGCAATTCAGGCCGGCCGCGAATTGCGTGTAGTTGTTCAAAGTGAAAAACTGACTGACAAACAAGCTGAAGTACTTTCTTTCGACATTGCTAACAGAATTCAGACGGAGATGACTTATCCGGGTCAGGTGAAGATCACTGTGATCCGTGAAACAAGATCGGTGAATTACGCTAAGTAATTAATTTTATAAGTTCTTTAAATTATAAATGCTGATGTAAGTTTATTGCATCAGCATTTTTTAAAAAACAGAATGTCAGCAGACGAATTCGATATAATAATTGATCCGAACAGGAGAAGGTCCAATTTCAGAAAAGATCTTTGGAATTACCGGGGACTGTTTTATTTTTTTGTCATGGCGCGATATTCTTGTACGTTATAAGCAAACTGTAGTAGGAGTTTTGTGGACTGTTATCCGACCTCTGATGACCATCTTGGTGTTTACATTTATCTTTGGAAGGCTTGCTAAACTTCCATCAGATGGAGTTCCTTACCTGCTTACTCGTTTCTGCAGGAATGATTCCGTGGCAGTTTTTGCAAACTCTTTTAGTGAAGCCAGCAATTCTCTGATCAGAAATTCGTCCATGCTGAGCAAAGTTTATTTTCCACGCATAATCATCCCTGTCAGTGCTGTAATTGTTTCATTCATCGACTTTCTGATCTCATTTGCAATCATGATCGGATTGATGATCTGGTATCAATTTGTTCCGGGTGGCAGATGATTTTTTTGCCTTTATTTATTTTACAAGCAACTTTTGTAAGCATGGGACTTGGATTTTTAGTCAGTGCGTTGAATGTAAGTATCGTGACTTCAGATACATCGTACCTTTCATTGTTCAATTTGGACTTTATATCTCTCCCGTCGGATTCAAGACAAGTGTTGTTACCCGAACAAATCCGCTTCTGGTATTCTTTGAATCCAATGGTAGGAGTTATCGACGGTTTTCGTTGGTGACTACTCGGAGGAAATTTTAGTCTTGATAAAAGTACTTTCCCGATCTCATTTCTCATTTCCGTAATCATATTTATAATCGGTTTTACTTACTTCCGTAAAATGGAAAGAAACTTTGCTGATATCATCTGATCATGGCTGTAGTCATTCGCGTAGAAAATCTTGCTAAGAAATATATCCTTCGCCATGAAGGAAGTCATTAGTATGTTGCTTTGCGTGATGTACTTACAGGTTCTGTAAAAAAGCAATCAAAGGAGATATGACACTTCTTTCAAAAGAAGAATTTTACGCTTTGAATAATGTATCATTTGAATTACAAAAAGGAGAAAGAGTTGGTATCATAGGAAGAAATGGTGCCAGTAAATCTACTTTGCTGAAAGTACTTAGCAGGATTACAGAACCAACTTTCGGGACGGTCTCACTTAAAGGACGTGTTGCCAGTTTACTTGAAGTCGGAACAGGTTTCAACCCTGAACTTACCGGACGGGAAAATATTTTTCTAAATGGTTCTATCCTCGGAATGAGAAAACATGAAATTCGCAGGAAGTTCGACGAGATAGTAGACTTTGCAGAAGTAGAAAGATTCCTGGACACTCCTGTCAAAAGATATTCTTCAGGAATGTATGTCCGGTTAGCTTTTGCTGTCGCAGCTCATCTTGAACCCGAAATCCTCATAGTCGATGAAGTTCTTGCAGTCGGTGATTCGAATTTCAGAAAAAATGCCTTGGAAAAATGAATGATGTAAGTAAATCCATGGCCGGACAGTTATTTTGTTAGTCATAACATGGGGGCCATCAATGCTCCTGCAGATCATCTGCGTGACAAGGTCGTATCAAAAATGGAAATGGAAGTGCCGAATCCATTTCGGGCGGAGCAGAAGAAGTTATCTCAACTTATCTAAAGCCTAAGCTGAAAAGTATCAGATAAATCATTCTTCCGAAAGAAAAGGCACAGCAGTGAAAATGGTCTTGCAAAGCATCCGTTTTGAAGGTTGAACTTAATTCGCTGGAAAATTGAAAATCCATATTTGTGTCTTGGAATAAAAGTGGAAAGGCACCTGCAAAGCATGGTCGATTTCTCTGATAAATTTGAAAAGGAAAGAACATCGCTTAAATAATATTCATGTTGCAATTGGAAATATTCGATCAAGGATCCGTGCATCAATGGATTGACACTGATAACAGAATAAAGAAGTGACAAATCTGATCTTCAATAACGTTCTGTTCAAATTCATTCGACTTAGTTGTTGATGAGCTTCCTTTAAAACACGGTCTGTATTCATTCGTTATTTATTCTACTGTTAATAATGAAGTTTCTGACTGGATACAAAATGCAGGTTCTTTTCATGTGGAATCCGGAGACTTTTATCATACCGGTAAATTGCCTCCTGAAGGACAAGGCAATGTTCTTATTAAATAAATTTGATCTTAAATAGAAAATGAAGTTCGAGTTTTATGTAAAGCAAATGATAAGGTCTGGCGCTGGATTGCCTGCATTGAAATAGAGTTTTCAGGTGGCAAGCTTCTACACCCCTGATGCTAATTCTGTAAAAGATGAACAACCATGGATCACTTTTAAGGCAATAGATTTTTTATCAAAGAATCTCAATAACGCATCAGTCATATTTGAGTATGGCGGCGGTGGATCTACATTGTTTTTTGTTAAACGTGCATCCAGAGTTGAAACAGTGGAGCACAATCCCGAATGGTTTACGATTTTGTCTGACGTCATGAATAAAAAGGCAATTAATAACTGGAAAGGAAATCTAATCTCCGGAGAAAAAGGCGATCTGTTTTCACCGGTCGATAAATCAAATCCCGGACATTATTCTTCCGGCGATAAAGCATCATTCGGTTTCAATTACAAAAAATACGTCACTCATATCGATCGTTTTCTGACGGAACCTTTGATCGGTTTCAGTTGATGGCCGGTCGCGTTCTTCTTGTATTCATCAC